>NZ_JBLKNX010000007.1:0-149864 GCF_051414055.1 Halosimplex halobium | reverse complement strand
AAGCACACGTCTTCCTCGCTCTTTGTCTCCGCTTGGCCGTTGCACTCGCTAATCACCATCGAGGAAACGATGTCGCTAGCCCCACAATCACGCTATGAGAACACTTCTGCCCCACCGCCAACTTATAGATGTGGGGCTCAAAGTGCATTCGATTCGTAAGTGGCATCGTCTTAATCGGCTTCTTGGTGACGCTGATGCTGGTGTTTCCCGTGTTGGGTCCCGCACCAACGCTTGGCGTCCCGCCGGGAACCACTGATATTGCTCTTGACAGAGATGCCTATATCGGGGAGCGAGTTCTTGTCTTCGGAGAGGTCGTCAGCACAACCCCTCTCGCCATCAAGGCTCAGGCGAACACTGGGGAATTTTTATACTTCACAGTCACCGACATTGAGATAACAGTTGAAACAGGCGATTACCTCAACGTCTACGGTACTCTCATGACCGATCGGTCTGTCGCGGCTATTGATGTTGTCCACAAACCTTCTTGGCCGTACCTCCGCACAAGAATTCTTTCGGCAGTCGCAGGTCTAATCGTACTCGGACGATCAGTATCTCACTGGCGGATCGACATCAAGAACGTCCGGATCGAACGCAGACAAAATCCCACCCCAATACTCGTAGCACTTGCGGATCGTTTCGATCGGAGTGACCCAGAAGATGCCTGATTTATTGACACACATCCTACTAGGCTATGCGGCGAGTACGTTCGCGCTACGGCACCTTGAGGGCCGAACCGTGCCAGCGTATCTTACCATCGGGATGATTGGTGCGATTATTCCGGATCTAAATCATCTCTCGATACTCATTCCGACGCCGGTCATCTGGGACATCCTTGGACGGCCCATTTCATACAACGCGCTTCAGACAGGGGGTGGTGTCTTCCTGATAATTCTGCTCGGGACTGTTCTGATCGAGGCTGACGAGCGCAGCAGGGCCTTTGGATTGCTATGGCTTGGGGCGCTTACCCACCTCTTGACGGATGCACTCCTACGTGCTCCCGATGCACGCTCTCAATCAATCTTCTGGCCGTTAACGCCCTACCAACCACCTACGCCTGGTCTATATACTAGCGTTGATCTGTGGCCACTAGTCGTTGCCGCAGTGCTCGCAATTTCCGCGTGGTATGTTTTCCATTCTCATCCCTCTTCCGAGGCGAACTAAACGTCAAGAAATTGTATTACCTCATATATTGGCACTGTCTAGTTCAGCGAGTTTGAGAAGCGAGGAGGTCGAAGCGAGAAGTGTCCATGCAACTCGCAGACCTCCTCAAAGAGCACTTAGACATCAAGAATCAAGACGCTTGGGAGAACGAGTGCACCCCGACACCCGTGCGCTGTTTCGCGGTCCGACTTCATTCGATGGGGCTGTCACTCCGTGAAGTCGAGGCTGTCTTAGCCTAGCTGGGTGTCGATCGCAGCTTTCAGGCAATCTAGAACTGGGAAGAGACGCTTGCCGAAACTTAATGCGACCCGTCGACGGCGTCGCCGTCGCGGGTCGCAGTCGATGAAAAACAGATCGAAGTAGACGGCGAAAAAAAAGTGGCTCTACGCCGCGATCGACACGGACTCGAAACTGTTGCTCGAAGTCGATGTCTACAGCCGCCGCGGAACAGACCCCGCGGCGGCATTTCTCCACCGCCTCACCGAGAAACACAACGTCTCTGAAACGGAGTTTCTCGTGGATGCTGGTGGCTATCTGACTGCCCTCGCTTGTCACGAATTGAGCGGTCAGCTCAACTATTCCGACCGAAACCACATCGAGAAATGGTTTCAAACAGTGGCGATGCGGATCGACCGCTTTCATTCGTTTTGGCGAGCAGTCAATCCAGCGCGAAACGGTGGCTCCAGCGGTTCAGACACTACTACAACGGAGATCGACCGAACCAAGCACTAGATGGCCGCATGCCTGTCGAGGAGGTTCTCAACTAGACAGTGCCTATTAGGCCGTGAACCGCCTATTCCAAGAGGTTTGTTTATGCATATTTCTCCCGAGTCGTTTCCACCTAGAGATGGTGCTATCATTAAGCTAGATAGATTCTGTTCAGCCCAAGTTATTTTCTCCATAGCGTTTGAGAGGAGAAGCGAACAGAACAGTTTAACACATAACCACGGTTAGCGGACAAACAGGATAGATGGGCACCGCAGTAGTGAACGCCTCGTCAAATCTCCTCACCCCGGCGAGTGATGAAATGCCGAAGATCAGTTTTGTCTTACCAACGATGAATGAGGAGGCCGGGATAGCTGCATGCCTTGAAGCGATCGTAGAGACAATCGATACTATTGCTGTAACCGCAGAGGTTATTGTAAGCGATAGTTCAACAGACCGAACTCCAGAGATTGCTCGAAAATATGGAGTAACAGTCGTCACCCCAGACCGGGCCGGATATGGATATGCATACCGCTATGCGTTTGAGCGAGCTCGGGGAGAGTACATCGTCATGGGAGATGCAGATACGACCTATGATTTCCAGGAACTCCCGAAGTTGTTCGATTCTATTGTCGAAACCGATGCAGACATGGTCCTTGGAAGTCGATTTGCTGGTGAAATTAAAGACGGAGCTATGCCGTGGCTCCACAAACACATCGGCAATCCAATTCTGACTGCCTTTTTAAACCGGTTCTACGACGCGGACATCAGCGATGCCCATAGCGGATTCCGCATTATCCGACGGGATGCACTCGAACAACTTACACTGCGGACCGACGGCATGGAGTTCGCGAGCGAGATGATCATGGAGGCGAGCGCCCGTGACCTCCACATCGAAGAGGTCCCGATCACCTACCACCCCCGGGAGGGGGACGCGACGCTCGACACGTGGCGGGACGGATGGAAACACCTGCGATTCATGCTGCTCAATGCGCCGGGCTATCTCTTTACGATCCCCGGCGCAGTTTCGCTCGTGTCCGGAGCGGTACTGATGCTGTTGGCATTTTTCAACGTCGAAGTGACGCTAGACGGGGTGGGCCCGATCTGGTTCGGAATCCGGACGATGGTTGCCGGAAGCCTCCTGACGATCGTCGGCTTCCAGATCGCCAGCCTCGGTGTCTTCGCGACGATCGCGAGCGAACCGATACGTCGGCCGACGGACCGCGTGACGACGTGGCTCGTAGAACACCTGCGCCTCGAGACAGGGATCGCACTCGGTGGCCTCGTCGTGGCCGTGGGGGCCGCCTATGCCGCGTCGATCATCCGCACGTGGCTCCAGGAGGGCTACGCGACGCTCCCGCCGATGACCCACGACATCCTGGCGTTCACCTGTATCGTCCTCGGGATCCAGACCGTGTTCGCCGCGTTCTTCGTCACTGCTGTCCGGCGGAACCGTCGTTGATTCCAGAACGATTTCGAGTCGGCGGGCCGGTCACTCCGAGAAACCACACGCCGTCTCGTAGACCTGTTCGGCGTCGTCGGCCACTCGTTCCCAGTCGAATGTCCCAGCGCGCTCTCGCGGGTCCAGGGGAGGGCGCTCGCCGGAGCAGGCGGTTTCGAGGCCGTCCGCCAGTGCGGACACCGACGGCGCTACCAGAAATCCCGCGTCGCCGACCACTTCGGCGGCGGCCGAACGCGGGTGGTCGGCCGCGACGACGGTACAATCTGCGGCGAGGGCTTCGAGCGTGGTGATCCCGAACCCCTCGCGGGTCGAGGCGGTCGCGAAGATATCGGCTGCCCGGAACTGCGCGAGAACGTCGTCGGACTCGGGGAGGAATCCGAGAAAGTCGACATCATCGGTAACCCCCCTGTCGGCAGCCAGTCGTTCCAGTCGGTCCCGCTGTGGCCCGTCGCCGATGATACCGAGCGTCCCGTCCACGTCGGCGGCGGCGAACGCCCGGACGAGTCGGTCGACGCGCTTCTCCGGGACGAGCCGACCGGCGAAGACGATATCGTACCCGTCCGCCGCAGGCGGGATCGACCGGATCCGGTCGATATCCACGCCGTTGGGGACGACGGAAATCCGGCCGCGGTCGACGCCGAGCCCGGCGAGGCGGTCGGCGGTCACGCCCGAGACAGCGACAGGTTGCTGGGGGATATTGGCCACCGCCCGCTCGACGGCCATCCCAGCCAATCCGGGATAACCGAGATACTCACGCCAGTACTCCCGCCAGACCTCGTGCCAGGTGGTTACGAGCGGGGTCGAACCGAGCGACGCCGCGAGTCGGGTGGAAAGCACGGGAAAGAACGGGAACACGGAGGCCACGAGAACATCGTGGTTACCGGCCTGTCGGACGAGCGTGGGTGTCGCTCTGGCGGCGAAGTCAACCGCCTCCGAGATCGAGCGCCGGTCGCCGGCGTAGAGATCGCGTTCCGGCGCGACCGCGCGGAGCGTCATCCCCTCGTACTCCAGCTCCGCGGGACCGTCCCAGTAGTGGCGACCGTACACCGTCACATCGTGCCCGCGGTCGGCGAGTCGACGCCCGATCTCGTAGATGCGCTTCTCCGCACCCCCGGTCACGAACGGGTAGACGACGTTCGAGACGAAGGCCACTCTCACGCTCCGGCGACCTCCCGATAGAGAGCGACGTGTCGCTCGGCGACAGTCGCCATGTCGTTCGCATCCAGATACGCCCCGCAGGCGTCGCGTAGATCCGCGCGGCGGTCCTCGTCCGCGACGAGTTCGCGAACGCGGGCCGCGGCAGCGTCGACATCGGTGGCGTCGAACAGCGCCGGCGTTCCCCAGCGGTCGGCGACCGCACGGAACCGGTCGCAGTCACTCGCCAGAACGGGTTTTCGGTGCGCCATCGCCCAGTTGAACACGCCGCTCTGGTTGACGGTGTTGACGATACCCGTCTGCGTCGTCTCGTGGTACGGGAGGACAACGAGGTCCGCAGCGGCGAACGCAGCGTGGAATCGCTCGTCAGAGAGATGGCCCGTGATCGTGACGTTCGCAGGGGCCCGGGCACGTAGCGACTCGACGAACTGGTCGTGGCGTTCACGCGGTGGCCCACCCGCGAGCAGGAACTCGAAGTCCGGACAGTGCTCGGCGAGCGCGAGCATCGTTTCGCTCCCCTTCCGCGGGCTGACGTAGCCGGGTTCGACGACGACCACATCGTCGGGACCATACCCGAACTCGGCCCGCGCTGCGGCCGGATCGGGGGAGACCGGCACGTCCCTGGTGACGCCGTGGGGGAGCACCGTCGCCGTAGGGCGACGCACGTCGTCGCTGAACCGATCGCGGGCCTGTTCGGAGAGGAAGACGAGTCGGTCGCTACAGCGGTCGAGAATCCGGTTCAGGGCGCTCACGTAGGCGCCCTTCGCCCGGGCGGCGGGGGGCGCGACCAGGTCGGGCGTGAGCACCTCGTGGACCGTCACGACGATCGAACTCCCGTCGCGGTTCGCAAGCGCCCGGATCGCCCCGAAAAACAGCGGCGTGTAGAGCCCGCGTGGACCGAACAGCACGTAGTCGAACTGGACGTGGATCACGTCCGCCCCGGTGGCGCTCGCAGCGATCGCCCGTCTCACGAAATGGATCGGGTCGGCACTGTCGGTCCGGAGGTACACGCGCTCGAGCTCGACGCTGGTATCGAGTGCGTCTGCGAGCTGGTCGGCGTACTTTCCCGTTCCGGAGGTAACGTCCGGCGGTGTCGAGACGAGCGTGATCTTCATAGCGGGCGAACCGACGTACCACCGACCAGACTGTGATGGACAAAAAGGGACGCGATCCCACAGGCAAGCACTAGTATCGTGCACCCGGCGACGAGGGAACCGCAACCAGTCTTCTCGGCCTGAAGTGAGACGGATATAAGCCCTCGTGGACCGAGAGAGCAGGTATCGGATGGCAGATATCGGTGTGTTCCACGCGGGGCTCATGGCGGGGGGTGGTGCGGAGGCCGTCGCTGCCAATACGCTACAGGCCCTCCACGGCGCCGGTCACGAGCTGACTGTGTATACCGCAGACGACCCGGACTTCGCCACCCTGGACGAGACGTTCGGGACAGCCCTCTCGACAGGTAACAGCGCGGGCGACGAGTCGCCGATCGATGTGGAACAGCCGGCGTCGACCGCGCGGCTCGCTGTCGACCGGCTGACTGACGCGGCACGCGCCGTCACGGGCGTCACGGACCTTCCGCTCCTGCGACGGGCGGTGATGGAGCGACGCGTCGTTCGCCAGCAGGACAGCCACGACCTTCTCGTGAGCACCGACGGTCAGTTGGCCGCCCGCGGGCCGACTCTGGAGTACGTCCACTTCCCGTACTTCGAACCAGCGGCCATGCGTCGGTACGGGACACGCTTCGAGGAGTCGCTGTATCCGCAGTATCACCGGCTCTGTCGCATGCTCCGACCGACCGAAACCGGAACACCGGCTGACAGTGACACGCCGGTCACCGTAACGAACTCCCGGTGGACTGCGTCGGTGCTCGCCGAAACGACCGGAAAATCGGCGAAGGTAGTGGCCCCACCCGTCGGTGTCGCGGACTTCGACCCGCCGGAGTGGGGGAGCCAGACGGACGGAATCGTCTGTCTCGGACGGATACATCCGCTGAAGCGCCAGCACGTCGCGATCGAGATCGTCGACGGCCTCCGCGAGGCCGGGATCGACACGCATCTCCACCTCATCGGCCCATCGGGCAGCGACGAGTACGTCGACCGGATCGAGCGACTCGCGGGGGACAGAGGGTACGTTCATCTCGAAGGGCGAGTGTCTCGTGACCGTCTCGTCGAACTGATCGAAACTCACCGTTACGGCGTTCACGCGAGACGCTTCGAACACTTCGGGATCGCCGTCGCCGAACTCGTCGCCGGTGGAACGATACCCTTCGTTCACGACAGCGGCGGCCAGACGGAGATCGTCGGTGATCGGGACGAACTGACCTATGGATCGCCCGCCGAAGCGATCCGGAAGATGAAGCGAATCCACTCGAAGAACGGACATCAGCGGTCGCTCCAGTCAGAACTGGTCGCGTCGGCGACTCAGTACGGTCGCGAGCGCTTCCGGTCGGAGATCACAGCGGTCGTCGAAACAGCGATCACAGATGCCGAATAGACACGCTTCAAGCAGCTACACCGGACACCTCCCAATATCAGGATCCGGCGCTTGCGGAGACGTTCCCGCCCTCTCGAACGGCTGTTTTTGAGACAGTGACAGACTGATCACCGATCTCGTACGAACCCGGGTACGGGACCGTGATCGAGTACCGGCCGTCGGCTCCAGCGGTAACCTGATTGCGGTAGGTAAACGCCGTGCCCGGGATGTCGACCTCCGTCTCGGCTACGACCGACTCGTTGGCGGCTGCCTGACCGGAGATCGTCGCTCCCGGAACGAGCGTAAAGACCGTCAGTCGGCGGTCGTCACTGGTATAGACCGCTCGATAGTGTGAGAGGGCAGGCGCATCGTCCGTTCGACTCCCGTACTGGGCTGTCAGTCGGCTGTGGATCGCCTGCGGTCCCAGATCCGCATCGTCGTCGCGGACGACCACGAATCCGGCCCGGTCGCGGAGGCGATCGTACCACTGTTCCGGGGCCCCGGACGTGAGGAAGTCGGTGTAGTGTTCCCTGGCGTAACCGTAGTCCCTGGATTCACTGTTCACGAAGTAGTTCAGCATCATGTTGTCGCCCCACGAGCTGAAGACGTAGTTGTCGGGATACGCCCAACCGCGCTCGGATGCGTGTCCGCTCATCCAGGACGCGGCCCGGTACTCGGTGTCGTCGACGGTGAGTTGACCCTGTTTGATCGGTATCTGGACGAACGAGAAACTCGCGACCAGAACGAAGAGGACGAGGAGATAGCCGATCGTTCGACCGTCCGGCAGGGAAAGCGAGTGGGAAGCGCTCTCTCCGGAGCCGTCGGCCGAAAATCGGGTAGCATCTCCAGCGTCTTGTCTGAAGTCGACCGGCCGGGTCACGTCGAGTCGCGCGGCCAGGTCGACGAATCCGAGCCCGGCGACAGGGGCGATCACGACCGACAGTTCGCCGGCGAACCGGAGCTGGACCAGTGACAGGACGAAGAAGTACCAGCCGTAGATCGAGAGGAGCAACCAGTGGGAGACACCCGAACGAACGCCGCGGACGGATACGAGAGCGAGGTACGGGAGGGCGAGAAAGAGGATGAACCCGAAAAACAGTGCCGGGCCGAAAAACAGGCCGAGATTGCCGCTGATCAGCGACTGCGTCTCGGCGATACCGCTCCCGGTATAGGTCTGCATGTACGCGACAAAGTCACTCAGCCCGCTGGAGAGAGCCGGGACTGCCGTCCAGAGGACTGCGGATCCGACGGCACCGACTGCAAGAAGTTCGACGAACGCCGCTCTCGCACCGTACGCTGCGCGGTAATTCGCCTCACCGACCGCGACCACGACGACCGAACCCGCGAACAACAGAAGCGGTGCCGCTGCTCGGTAGATCGGCAACCACCCCCAGGCCAGGTGGGGGACGAGAGCGAGCACCGCAGCGACACCGAGGCCCGCGACCAGCGGAAGGCCACCCGAGAGCGGAGACCGCTCCTCTCGGAGGTCGAGCAACGTTCGACCGAAGACGTAGAGGCCGATCGGGAAGATGAGGAGCGGGCCGCCTCGCCAGGCGAGCGTCTGGGCCGCAACGCCGACAGAGAGCCCGATACAGCCGGCCAGCACGTCGCGGCGACGCCTGAGACGGTCACTGTGTGCTGTCGCGAGAACACCGAGCGCGAGCAGCGTGACTGCCAGCCAGAGGTAATCGAACGCGTGATGATCGGCGAAACCAACCATGGTTCGATAGGCGCTCACCGGCATCACCGCGTAGAGAGCGAGCGTCGCGAGACCGACCCGGCGGTCACCAGTCACCCGGATAGCGAGCGCGTAGACTGCAAGTCCGACGACGACCGCGGCACCGACCGGATACCACGCGAGGACGAGTCCGGCCGCATCGGCGGATCCACCGAACAGCCTCGACCACCACCACATCACGACGATCAGCAGCGTATCGTGGTTCGTGACGTATTCGGGGATCGCACCGAGAGCTGTCGGGGAAAACGCCGGGATGTCGCTATCGAGGAGGTACTCCGTCCAGTAGCGGTACCGATACGGATCGTTGCCCGTGAGAACGACGGTGCCGTCCCGGAACACCGCTCCAGCCGCGAACACGGTGCGGAGGAGCACTATCAGGAGGAGTCCCGCGAGTACCGCTCCGCTCGTGAGTGGGCTAGTGAGAGACAGCCGCGAGCGCATCGACGTCAGGTTGGGAGAGAGATCCGGGACTGTCGTTCCGGATGTCGACCCGGACGGGTCGGTTTCGGGGCTCCCGTCGAGCGCGGCTGCCGTCGCCTCACGGTCGACAAGCCGATATGCGTCCCCTTGCTGGGCGACGATATCCTGTGAGACGATCTCGCCGAACTCGCCGGAGTCGAGGGATGTATCGTGGAAGTCCCACGCCCCGTCAGCATCGATCTCAACCAGGTGTTCCACTGCAGGCGCGAGTTCCGGGCGATCGGCGAGTAACTGCTGTGTCTCTTCACGAACGTCGGTCATGGTTGCTGGGTCGAGGCCTCATGATAGTCTGAGAGAGGACAGCGATTCATCGACCGCCCTCCTGTATCTGGTCGGATAGATCCGCCGACACTGTACAGCCTTTTCGAAAACGGTCGTCAAAAGACTGTATCCTCGGTACGTCCTGTCACCGGTACGAGTCGATCGACACCGCAGTTCAAATCGGGTCATGCGACCGGTAATACACGATGGATCCTTCGGAGAATCGTAACCTCAAACGCGATAATCGTGGCATAGACCTTATATGACGGGCTACTGAATCGGGAGTGATGAACTCGCGGTGGCAGTATCGGGTCGCGAGCGTGGGGGCGACGCTGGCCCTGACGCTCCTCGCCGTCCTCGTCGCGAACCACCCGTTCGTCCAGAACCTGTTCGCGCTGGTCCCGTACTTCGGGGGGCCGGCGCCGGCGGTGCTCGCGGGCGGGCAGTTCACGGTCGCCGTCGCGACGACGGTCGGCGTCGTGGCCGCGGCGATGTGGCCCGTGTTCAAGCCGCGGCCGCGGCGGATCCTCGACACCATCCTCCTGACCCAGAAGCGGGTCCTGCTGGCGATGGTCGGCCTCGCCGCGCTGGGCTACTACAACTACACCTACAAGCTCCCGCGGTCGACGCTGATGATCGTGACCGGGCTGCTGTTCGTCGTCCTCCCGGTGACGATGGCGGCGATCCGGCGCCGGCCGCCGGGCACCGAACGGGCCGTCCTCGTCGGCGACGACCCCGAGGCGATGGGTGACGTGCTCGCGACGACCGACCTCGACGTGGTCGGCTACGTCTCGCCGTTCGCGGGTCGAGATGACGAGGCGTCCCCGGAGCGGGCCGGCTACACTGACGGCGGCGTCGTCGTCGAGGCCGACCCCCTGGCGGAGCTGGAGTGTCTCGGCGGGCTCTCCCGGCTGGAGGAGGTCCTCGTCGCCTACGACGTGGACACGGCCGTCCTCGCGTTCGGCGACGCCGACCGCATGGAGTTCTTCGGGACGCTCGACACCTGCTACGAACACGGCGTCGTCGCGAAGGTCCACCGCGACCACGCCGACAGCGTGCTGACCAGCGGCGTCTCCGAGAGCGAACTCCTCGACATCGACCTCGAACCCTGGGACACCCAGGACTACGTCGTCAAGCGCGCGTTCGACATCGCCTTCGCCGCGACGGGGCTGGTCGTGCTCGCGCCGGTGATCGCCGCCGTCGCCGTCGCGGTCAAGCTCGACAGCCACGGCCCGGTGCTGTACAGCCAGGAGCGCACCGCCGAGTTCGGCGACCGCTTCCCGGTGTACAAGTTCCGAAGCATGGTGACCGACGCCGAGGCCGCGTCCGGGCCGAAACTGAGCGAGGAGGACGCCGGCGAGGTCGACCCCAGGGTCACCCGGGTCGGTCGGTTCCTCCGGCAGACTCACCTCGACGAGATCCCCCAGCTGTGGTCGATCCTCGTCGGCGACATGAGCGTCGTCGGCCCGCGCCCGGAGCGACCGGAGCTGGACACAGAGATGGAGACGGCCGCCGACACGTGGCGCCGGCGGTGGTTCGTCCGGCCGGGGTTGACCGGCCTCGCGCAGATCAACGACGCGACGGGTCACGACCCCGAGGAGAAGCTCCGCTACGACGTGGAGTACATCCGCCGGCAGTCGTTCTGGTTCGACCTCAAGATCGTGATCCGGCAGCTCTGGAAGGTCGGCGCCGACGCGGTCCGAACCGTCCGACCTAACACCGACCGATGAGTCTCCACGCCCGATGACGCGCGACCGTCGCAGGGTACCGGACACAGCGCCGGGGACATCCGAGGGAGAGGACGAGTCAGAAGGTCCCGACGACCGCTCGCGCTCGCTCCGGATCCTGCGGGTCGCACAGAAGGTCTACCCGGACGTGGCCGGCGGGGGTGCCTACCACGTCCACGCACTGAGCCGCGACCAAGCCGCGATGGGCCACGACGTGACGGTGCTTGCGGTCGCGCCCGGTGCCGACGGGGACTGGCCCCACGTGGAGCAGCGCGACGGTTACACGGTGGTCCGGTTCCCGCCGACCGCCGCGCCGCTCGGCAACGCCGTCTCCGCGGGCGTCGCGCAGTTCCTCCGTCGGGTCGGGGAGTACGACGTTGTCCACGCCCACTCGCACCTGTACTTCTCGACGAACCTCGCGGCACTCGCTCGCCGGTTGTCGGGGACGCCGCTGGCGGTCACGAACCACGGCCTGTACTCCCAGACTGCGCCGAAGTGGGTCTTCGACGGCTACCTCCGGACGATCGGGCGCTGGACGTTCGACAGCGCGGACGTGGCTTTCTGTTACACCGACGAGGACCGCGACCGGCTCCGCGAGCTGGGCGTCTCGACCCCGATCGAGGTCGTCGCCAACGGGATCGACACGGCACGGTTCACCCCAGACGGCCCCCAGCACGACGATGTGGTCGGCGACCCCGCGGTCCTCTTCGTGGGTCGGCTCGTCGACGGGAAACGCCCTGGCGACGCGCTCGCGGCCTTCGAGCGCCTGCACGAACGGGTACCAGAAGCGAGGTTCACCGTCTGCGGCGACGGTCCACTTCGCGAGGACCTCGAACGACAGCTCAGCGAAAGGGGTCTCGACGACGCGGTCCAGTTCCTGGGTCACCTCCCCTACGAGTCGATGCCGGCGGTCTACCGGGCGGCCGACGCGCTCGTGTTGCCGAGCGAGGCCGAGGGGCTGCCGCGCACGGTGCTGGAGGCGATGGCAACCGGCGTGCCCGCCGTCACGAGCGCGCTCGACCAGCTCACCGGCGTCGTCGACGGCGGCGGCGAGACAGTTCCCGTCGGTGACGTCGAGGGGTTCGCGGACGCGCTGATGGCGGTCACCGGGAACAGGGAGACGTACTCGCCACGTGTAGTCGTCGAAGACGGCTACGACTGGGCGACGACGGTCGAGCGGACGACCGAGCATCTTCGGCGGATCGCGGCGGACCGATAGACGATTGTTCGAGGGTCTACCAGTAAGCTAACCGTAGATCTGTTGAGGAAGATCGACGACATCTCACGGCGCAGCGGCCGTCGTATCGTCGGCGTCCGGATCGACCGGGAGATTGATCACGACTTCGTCGAACCAGACGACCGGACGCTTGCTCTGGCCTTCCTCTTCGAAGAAGACGATGCCGAGTCGTGCTAACCGAGTGAGTTCCTCGTGCACGTTCTTCACGTCCCGGTCGACGACTCTCGCGGCCTCGTTGATACTGGACGGCTCCTCTCGACGGATCGCCTCGACGAGTTCGAGGACACGAGGCGTGAGCGTCGTCATGAGATCGTCGTAGCTCGTGAACGAGAGCGTCGGAGTGGAATCGGCCGCATCTCCTAATTCGAGCGCCTCGATATCGTCGGTCACGTCGCTATGGAACTCCGCAGACGGTTTTACAGTCACGACGAGGGTCGACGCGGCTCGAAGCTGTTCGCGTTCCATCGGATGCAGCGGTGGCGTAGTGTCGTCCATTGGGATCACCGTGATATTGGCCTCATTCGACCTTGAACGCGGATTTCGGCATCTCGTTCCAGAACCGTTCCCAGAGTTCGACCCCTCATTGGTACGGGTACCAATGCAATAGTTGTATTGGTCGAAGAACCAATGCAATCACCAGACAACCGACAATCGACGAAAGGGCCGGAAGAGTGTCTCTATGTCCGGAACAGTTCCCGGATGCTCTCTTCGACGGAGTGCTCGACGGTCCAGCCCAGCTCTTCCCGGGCGCGGGTCGTGTCCACCTCGAACTCGCTGACGAGCGTCTCGTCGCGCGGGTTCTCCAGCAGTTCGATCTCCGGTTCGAAGTCGATCTCCTCGGCGGCGATATCCCGGACGATCTCCGCGACGGTCGTGATGCCGGGGTCCTCGTTACTGGCGATTTCGTACTTCTCGACGCCCTTCTCGCCGGCGGCGAGCTGGTCGTCGAGCCGCTCGGCGCTCCGGACGTACGCGCGGGCCACGTCCTTGACGTGGACGTAGTTGCGCGCCTGGTCGCCGGGCTCGTAGACGGTCAGGTTCTCGCCGTCCTTCGCGCGGCCGACGAAGAAGTTGATGACCGTCCCCTTCGAGACGATGTCTCCCTCGATCTCGTGCTCTCCATACAGATTCGACTTGAGGAAGAGATGGGCCGGGAACGCGCCGTCGGCGAACGACTCGATGGCGCGCTCGTTGAGGAGTTTCGACCGGCCGTACCAGTTCATCGGGTCGCGGGGGTGGTCGACGGTGATCGGGAACTCGACAGGGTCGCCCAGCACGGCCATCGAGTACGGGAAGACGAGCGCCGCGCCGCTCTTCCGGCAGTACCACGCGACGTTGTTCGTCCCCTGGACGTTGACCTCGTAGGTCAGGTCCTGCTTCTCCTCGCAGTCGTCGACGCCGGAGATGGCGGCGAGGTGCATCACGATGTCCGCACCGTCGAGCGCGTCCTCCAGCCGGTCGCGGTTGCGCACGTCGACGTGCTCGACGGTCACGTCCCCGATCTCCCGCACGTCGCCGAGGTAGAAGTTGTCGAGCGCGGTGATCTCCCAGTCGGGGTGGGCCTGCTGTAGTTCGTGAACGACGCGACTGCCGATGAATCCTGCCGCGCCTGTGACGGCGACGGTGCGTTGGTCTGTCATAGTTCGTAGATTTCGGTATTGGATCGCAGGTGAGTCGTGAACGGTCGTCGAAAGTCGACGAACGGAACGGTCACGTTACGCCTTGTTGAACACGACGTAATTCCCCGTACGCGGCCTTGTTCGGGATGTCGCACGGTCGAACCAGTGGGACAGGTGGTGCGAGTCATCCCCCATCCCCCCGATCGGGAGAAATAGCCCGTTCACGGAGTTTCGCTTCGAGACGGTCGTTACGCTCGCGAAGCGCGGCCATCTTGTCCGGGTTGTCGTAGTAATACGCGAGTGCGGTGTGGACTTCCGCGAGCGAGATTCCCAGCTGATCCGCAGTGTGCTCCGGGGAGTAGCCAGCGTCCAGCACCATCTCCGCGATCTGCAGGACCGAAATACGGTGTCCCGCCAGCCGCGGCTTCCCGCCGAGGACACCGTCGGTTCGGACGATTTCGGCCATGTGTCAGATCCGAGTTCCGCTCGTCATAAACCTGCCTTCGCTTCCGAGTCCCGGAACCGGGCGGCCAGGTCGCGGACGCCCTCGCGGAGGGAGTGGTCGGTCTCGAAGCCCGTGCCGTCCAGCCGGTCGAAGTTGACGTGGTAGGAGGGGCCGGGGTGTTCGTCCTCGAGGTAGGTGATGTCGACGGGGCCGACCTCGTCGCGGACGACCTCGGCGATCTCCTCGATGCGGTAGTTGCCGTCGTTCGAGCCGACGTTGTAGACGCGCTCGTCCCACGCGCCGGGCTGGCAGACGGCGTGTTTGTAGGCGCGGGCGGCGTCGTCGACGTGGACGAACGGCCGCCAGTTCGACCCGTCGCCGTAGACGGTCAGCGGCCGGCCCGTCACCGCGCGGAAGACGAAGTGGTTGACGACGAGGTTGAACCGGACCGCCGGCGAGTAGCCGTAGTTGGTGGCCACCCGCAGGGCGGTGCCGGTCATGTCGTACTCCGCGCAGTAGTCGGCGAGAAGGTCCTCCGACTGGTACTTCGTCTCGGCGTAGGGGTTGATCGGGTCGGGGTCGACCGTCTCGTCGATGTCCGTGCTCGTCGCCCGGCCGTAGATGTTACACGAGGAGGCGAAGACGACGTGGTCGACGCCGAGTTTGCCCGCGGCAGTCAGGACGTTCTCGGTGCCGTCGTAGTTGACGGCGAAGGTCTCGTCGCGGCGGTCGTGCGTGCTCGCCGCGCCCGTGATGGCCGCGAGGTGCACCACTCGATCGACATCGCGCATCGCGCTCTCGACGTCGCCGTACTCGCGTACGTCGCCCCGGCGGAAGTCCAGCCCGTCGTCGAAACAGCCGAACAGGGCCCGGGGCGACCCGGAGACGAGGCTGTCGAGGACGACCACGCGGTCGACCGCGTCGTCGGCCTGGAGTTTCGGGACGAGGTGGCTGCCGATGTAGCCACACCCGCCGGTGACGAGCACGTCCACGGCTTACTCCTCGGGCTCCCAGTCGTCGAGGACGCCCGGGAGGAACCGGTCCTCATGGGCCTCGATGGTGTCGGCGTGGGCGGTCAGGGTCTCGAACACGTCGCGGATGCCGCCCTCGAACTCCTGGGCCTGGCCGCCGATGAGGTCCGCGTAGCGGTCGTTCTCGATCTCCATCTTGTGGGTCTCGTCCTCGTCACGCGGGTTCTCGAAGTGCTCGACGGCCACGTCGAGGTCGAACTCGTCGCCGACGCCCGCGATGGTCTCGGCGATCTCGACGATGGAGATGGCGCGGGTGACCTGGTTGTAGACGGTCAGGTCGTCCGGGCGCTCCCCGTGGTCCTGCAGGGCGAGGTTCGCGAGGCCCTCGACGGCGTCCTCCAGCGAGATGAACGGCTTGCGCTGTTCGCCCTTGCCGTAGACGGTGACGGGGTAGCCCGCGACGGCCTGGGCGGCGAAGCGGTGCGCGACGGTCCCGAAGTAGTAGTCGAAGTCGAACCGCGTCTTCAGGCGGGCGTCCTCGCGGGTCTCCTCGGTCTCGGTGCCGTAGGTGATGGCCGTGCGCACGTCCGAGATGGGGATGTCGAACTGCTGGTGGGCCAGCCGCATGTTCGCGGCGTCGTGGCTCTTGGTGAGGTGGTACCACGAGCCCGCCATCGCCGGGAACGGCACCTCGTCGCGCTCGCCGTCGTTCTCCATCACGGCGCCGCCCTCGGGGATGGGGAACTCGGGCGCGCCGTAGACGCCCGTGGTCGTCGTCTCGATGAAGTGGGTATCGTTGAGGTCGTGTTCGTCCAGCCCCCACAGCAGGTTCCGCGTCGCCTGCATGTTGTTGTGCTGGGTGTAGTTGGCCCGCTCGCCGTTGATCTGCGAGTACGGCGCGGACGGTTGAGCGGCCGCGTGGACCACCACGTCGGGTTCGTGCACTGCCAGCAGTTCGTCGACGAACGACTTCTCGACGAGGTCGCCCTCGACGAAGGACATGTTGCCGATGCCGAACACGTCCTCGACCGCGTCGAGGCGCTGGTCGATGCCCGCGATGGGCGTCGCGCTCTTCGATCCGACCTCCTCGACCCACTCGCGGCGGGCGAAGTTGTCGACGAGCAGCACGCGGTCGTCCGTCCGGTTCGCGATGCGCAGGGCGGTCGGCCAGCCGATGTAGCCATCGGCGCCGGTGACGAGGATCGTCATGAGTTACTCAGATTGTGAGTAACTCCGAGCGGTTAAATATCTTTTCGTAAGGTGATATCGATGCGCACCAGCACGGGGCGGAGCGCCACGATTATGTCGATAGCGGGCTGACGGACGCTGGAATGCAACACCCGTGCGTGGCCCGGATAGACTCTCCGGACATGGAACGCCACTTGCCATGGCGATGCGATGAGTCGCGAACAGGCTGCGACGGGCTCACGGGGCGGTGTCGACCTCTGAGGATCTCCGGCGAAATACGGGAAATCCGTCCCGGTCGTGGTGAGAATATTCAATGAGCAGCGATGAAGCGCCCAGTGACGGTACAGGCAGGCACGCGTTCTTCGAAGAAATACTCGGCTCTCGAGGGCTCGATACTCGACGGTTCGTCTGTCTCGTCTGCCTCGCTCCGGCCGTTGCGCTACTCCCCCTGCTCACAGCGAAGATCCCTGTAACGATCCACGGCGCGCGTGAAATCGCGGGCTACTTTCAGGCCCTCGGATTCGTCCGGACCGGACTCGAATCGTACCTGTACCTGACCCCGGAGGAGAGTTTCAGTGCGCTTCACCTCCACAGTCTGTTGAGTGCGCCGCTGGTCGCAGCTGGGTATCACGAAGGGGGACGATTGATCTCGTTGCTGGCTGCGGTCGGGGCTGCCGGCTGCGTGGCACTGATCGCGAGACAGCTTGCCGGCGACCGGGCGATGGTCCTCGCGCCCGCCGTTCTGTGGGCGAATCCCGCCTTTGTACGACATGCCTGGGTATTCGAACCAGATTCGTTGAGTATCGCCCTCACCTGTGCGACGGTCTACTGTGCACTGGAATACGTCCAGACGAACCGGGAGCCGTGGTTCGCCGGTACAGCGGTACTACTCGTGCTCGGTATCACGAATCACATGTGGGAAGCGACCGTTGCGCTCCCGGTCGTCGTCTTGCTGGCCACTGCGGGAAAGATACGCCGAGCAGCCGGGCTCGGACTCCTCGCGGGGACGGCGATACTGGGCGTCCTCTACGTGACAGGCCTCCAGCCAGAAGGCCCGAGTTCGCTCACTGTACACGGGACACAGACAGTCGGGATTCAGGTGTTTGTGTCGTCGGATTTCTGGCTCGCCCATCTCGACCTCTATCAGGGACTACCGGTGCCATACGGCGTCGCACTCACGATACTTCTCCCGGTAAGCGTTCTCGCCTGTGGCGGGTGGCTGTACCGTGCCGTGATGACCGGATCGCGACGCGCGTATCTGCTCGCATCCTGGACGGCTAGTGGGCTCGCGATCCCGGTCTTGCTCGCTCACGGATACCTCATCCACTACTACTACCTGTGGGGGTTGTTCGCCCCCGTCGCGGTCACGGTCGCCGTCTGCTGTACCGAACTCCGGCCGGCATGGGATCTCGGAGATTGGCTACCGACACGCGACCGGACTGTCCGTATCATCGCACTCAGTCTCGTGACGATGTCGATGCTATATGCGGTCGTATTTCAGGTAGGTGCACTCGGCGGGAGTGGTGCTCCAGTCGTCCAGCACGTAGAGGGAGAGCGCACCGAGAATCCCGAAGCGACACGAGCGGGACGACAATTGGCGGAATATTCGATCGATGCGGACGACCTCGTGTTCGTCGGTGACTGGGAGACGGATTTCACTCGCTCTGCGGGTCGAGTGGCGGTGTACAGCGACGTACTGTTCAGGGAACGGAATATGCGTGATTCCGGAGGTGTGCAGTATCGGCCAGAACTGCCGAAGGATACCTGTACAAGCCAGATCGCGGCTGGAAACGTCGTTGTCTCGCGAGACGATGGAACCATTCGAATAACGGATTGCCGCTAGCCAGTCACTGTAGATAGCCGAGGTCGTCCAGTCGCTGCCGGGTCGCGTCCGACATGGACGGATCGCCGTCGGGATCGGCGTGTCCGAACGAGTCCAGCCACTCGTCGAGTTTCGCCTCGAAATCAGCCACTCGCTCGGGTTCGTCGGCCACCAAGTCGTCGCTCTCACCGGGGTCGATCGCGAGGTGGTAACACTCGCGCGACCCGTCGGATCCGCGTATCAGCTTCCACTCGTCGCCGTGGACGGCGCGCAACGACCGGTCGTACCGGCGCACGTCGTCGGAGAGGCCGCCCACGCGCTCGGCCAGCGCCGCCATCGACGGCTGGGGCGCGAGGTACTCCGCGAAGACGTGGTCTCGCTGCCCGCTGCTGTCGACGAGCAGCGACTCGCCCTGTGCCTGGTCGCGGAACGTCGGCGCGTCCACGTCGGCCGCGTCGAGCAGCGTCGGTGCGAGGTCGGTCAAAGACACCAGCCGCTCGTCGCGGCCCCCGTCGAACGGGCCACCGTGGACGACTAGCGGCACGTGGAGCAGCGTCTCGTAGAGGCAGTACTGGTGGTCCATCAGTCCGTGGTCGCCGATGTTCTCCCCGTGGTCGCCCGTGACGACGAACACCGTGTCTTCCCACTTGCCAGCCGCCGCGAGCGCCTCGCGCAGTTCAGCGATCCGGTCGTCGAGGTAGGCAATCTCGCCGCGGTAGAGGGCGCGCAACGCAGCGAAGTCCACCTCGTCGAGGCCCAGCTCGCCCGCGACGTACGACCACGCATCCTGCGGGACGGCCATCGCCTCCTCGTAACTGGTCCCGTCCGGGAGGAACTGTTCGGTCGTCTCGCGGGGCGGCCGGTACGCCAGATGGGGTTCGAGGTAGTTGACGAACAGGAAGAAGGGACGGTCGTCGCCGCGGTCGGCGAGCCACTCCCGGATCCACCGGTTCGTCCTGCGCGCGCCGCTGTCCTCGCGCTTGCGGAAGAACTGGCCGTAGACCGCGTTGAGTGCGTTGACTAGCGGGTTGCCGTCGAACAGCGACCGGGCGAGCGCCCGGAGTTTCTCCCGCCCCTCGTTGGTGCGCGCGACGGGCCCGAGGTCGGTGTCGGCCTGGAGGTACTGCCAGGTCTTGCGGAAGCGCTCGAACCCCCGGGCGAAGCCGAACTCGTCGCTGATCCACGTGTTGTTCGAGACGGCGACGGTCTCGTAGCCCGCCCCCGCGAACGCCTCGGCCAGCGTCGGGCGGTCGTCGTCGAGGTGTTTGTGGTCGGCGTGAGCACCGTGTTTCGACGGGTAGGTGCCCGTGAATATGGAGGCGTGCGACGGGAGCGTCCACGGCGCCGGCGCGACCGCGCGGTCGAACCGCGTGCCGTCCGCGGCCAGTGATTCGAGCGTCGGCGCGACGGTTTCGTTCTCGGGGAACACGTCCCGGTAGCGGGCCGTATCCATCACCACGACGACGACGTTACGGGTCACTGTTGCTCACCCGTGGCGATGGACATCTCGAACAGCAGCGTGTCGGCGGTGCCAGACTTCGCCAGCCGGACCGGACCGAGCGACTGGGCGCAACCGGCCTTGCGAACGGATGGTCCGGCAGTCATCGTTCGCCATACGTCCGCTCAGCCCCCTAACGATGTCGGTCGGATCGGCACGAGTCGTTCGGCAGCGCGATCAGGAAAGCCGCTCGAACCGCTCGGTGAGGTCGACGCGCTCGGCGACGCCGACACCGGCGAACAGGAAGAGTACCCAGAGGAACATCTGGCGTTGCCTGACGTTCGCCCCGACGTTCGCGTTGACCAACCCGTAGAGCACCGTCCCGACGACGAACGCCGCGATGAGCGCAGTCGTCGTCCGCTTCGAGCGGCGCCAGAGGACCGGGACGCCGAGTATAGCGAAGCCCGCTGCGACGACATTGCCGATAGCCTGGACGAACACAACCACGTCGGCCGCCTGCTCGACCATCCAGGGGAACGGCGTGAACAGGAAGTAAATCGCGCCGACGGGCGCGAACGCGACCGCTTTCGGGATCGTGTCCGGGAGGAACCCGGGGAGATAGACTGTCCGACCCCGGCTCCGGCGGCGGCGCTTGACGACCAGGAAGTCGAGCGCCGACCGAACCATCGGACGGGCGACCGTGAGACCAACCAGAGTGCTGACGCCCGCTGCGACAGCGATTCGAACGCGTGTGAGAACGTCTCGATATCCGACCGCGACGCCAGTTCCGATCGCGAGCGCGTACAGCGGCAGGTTCTCCCACCGGACGATCGATATCACGCCCAGAACTGCCGTACCCGCGACGAGTCGGACGGTCCCACTCGGGAACCACGCGGGCCCGATATCGTTCGGAATCCACGCAGGGACGGACACGGCACCACTCAGCAACACCGTCGCCCAGACGAGCCCTGCGAGGACGAACGATTCCCTGAGGATGGTACTGTGAATGAAGACAAAACTCGGATAACAGATTAGAGGGAGCGTAGGAACGATGCCAGCCTTGCGAGAGTGAAGCGCACTGGTGAGACGATACAGTCCGTAGACGGCGAATGCCCCGAGAAGGGCGACGAACACCCGCCCGTACAGTCGGTTGGGTCCTGGCAACAGCCACAGCGGCGAGAGAAAGAACCCCCAGAGTGTGACGATCCGGTTCGGATCCGTCGGGATCACCGGGATCTGTCCCGCGGCTAGCGTTGCGGCAGTCTCGGCGGCACTAACGGCGAACCGGTCCGCATCTGCCTTCGCATACGGGTTCAGTGCTGTGAGGCTGGTCGCCGCCACACCGACAAGGCGCGTTGCAAGGGCTCCGAAGAAGACGAGCCCGCCGACACCGAGTCGTCGCCCATCGTTCATCGTTTCCGAGACGTGTGTCGGCCGACAAAACGATTCTGGCCCGCACCGACGCTCGGTCCGGAAACGAGACCTCTACTCACTGAACGCTCCGTTGCCTGGAACAGAGCGACTCGTAGAGCTGAAGATGGGCTTCGATGGTCGTTTCGATGTCGAACTCGTCTTTGACCCGCTGGTGACCTGCACGACCGAAGGCCGCCTGGCGGTCGGCGTCCGCGAGTTCACACATCGCCGACGCGAGTGCGTCCGGGGCCTCGGGTGGAACAAGTCGTCCTGTCTCCCCGTCGACGACGACCTCGTCCACGCCGGGAATGTCCGTCGCAACCACCGGAAGCCTCGCAGCCATCGCCTCAAGATGGGCGATCGGGAGTCCCTCGAATACTGACGAGGAGACGAACACGTCGGCCAGCGCATAGTATTCGTGGACCGACGGGACACGTCCGGTAACAGTCACGACATCGTCGAGCCCGCGCTGACGAACCCGATCACGGAGTTGACCCTCTTGAGGCCCCCAGCCGACGATGAACAGCCGGGCGTTTGGCTCCTGATCGACGACAGCAGCCATCGCGTCCACGAGTGTCTCCTGATCTTTCGCTGGAACGTACCGCGAGATGTTGAGATAGACCGTTGCGTTGTCGTCGATGTCGACAGTCAGCGATTCGGGATCCGCCGCTTCGACTGCCGATCCGAAGGCCTCGACATCGATGCCGTTGTAGATCGTACACCACCCGTCGTCGAGTGCTCCGTTGAACCGGTGCGCCGCATCGCGAAACGCTCGCTCTACCCCGGTCGAGACCGCGACCGTCGCGTCGTCGAGCGGCCGCGTCGCCCGTTCGAGCGACCGGGTGATCGGGTGGTAATTCTCGGGGACGTTGTGCTGGGTGCTGACGACTACGTCGATGCCCGAGAGGCGGGCCGCAACCCGACCGACTGTCTGGGAGTACGGAAGGTGGGCGTGCAGGATATCAAAGTCGTTGCTCCGGAGGAATCGGAGGAGTCGCCACAGCGCCCGCGGGTCGAACTTGAACGTCGCTTCCAAGTCGACGATTGTCGCGCCAGCGTCTTTCAGGTCCGTGACGAGCGTATCGTCGCCTTCGAGATAGCAGACGGTGAAGGAGATGTCCGGGTCGTCGATGGTGCGCACGATATCGAGCAAGAGCGTGGGCGCACCGCCCGGCGCGAGCTGGTTGATCAGGTAGCAGACATCCATCCAGCGGACTCTCGTCCGTCGAAAGTATATAACCACCCGAATTATCCACCGGTTTCGGTGATCTCGGCTCAGGCCGGGGAGTCATAGTCAATCAGTCGTCGGCCCTCTGCCGTTGGCCGCTCCCGTCAGGACTCGGCGGCACGACGGATCACACGGGCGTACTGTTCAGCGACACGTTCGATCGAGAGGTTCTCGCGGACGTACTTCCCGGCCGTTCGACCCAGCTCCCGTCGGAATGCCACGTCGTCGTGCAGTCGCTCCACGAAGCCGACGAGCCGGTCGTGGTCACCGCGGGCGAACCCGTTGATGTCCGGGGAGACGAACCGCGACGGGTCGACGTCGAGACTGACGACGGGCGTGTCGAACCGCCACGCTTCGAGGAAGGTGTTCGGGAACCCCTCGTGGGCGGACGTGTTCACGAGCGCGATCGCGTCCCGGAAGTACCGGTGGATCTCCTCGGGGTCGACGACGCCGAGATCGTTCACGTTCTCCAGATCCGCGGCCCGCTGGCGAACTCGCCTCGAGTAGTCGGCGTCGAGTCCGTCGGGACCGGCGATGCGGAACTCCGTATCGGGCAAACGCTCGGCCAGGTCGAGATACAGGTGCGGTCGTTTCTGTGATCCGTCGAGGCGACCGACCCACAGGAAGTACTCGCGGTCGTCGTGCGGAACCCGGTCGGTGATCGGCGGATAACCGTTCGGGACGACCGTCGATTCGACGCCGAATCGTTCGGCGAGGAAGGTAGCCTGTCGGTCGGTCTGGGCGATAATCCCATCACACTTCTTGAGCGTTCGTTCGAAGAGCCAGCGAGCCGGTGACGGGAGCGCGTCCGGACCATCAGTCACGTTCGAGTCGTTCGCGAGGTTGTACACCATCCGTTTCCGGAGCACTCGAGCGAGCAGGTAGACGAGGGTTGCTTTCCACGGCCGACCCCTGTAGACGTAGATGTCCGCGTCCGCCCGGCGCATGGCAGCTAGCAGTTTCGCGAGTTCGACCGGCTGTCGGAGGGCCGCCGACTCCGGGTCGGGACGATACGATCGGTGTAACACGACGCCGTCGCGGACTTCCCGCTCGGGCTGGCCGTAGTCGCCGACGACAAAGTGGACGTCGAAGTCAGCGGTCAGCTCTCGAGCGAGGAGGGAAAGCTGTCGCTGTGCGCCCCCTCCGAAAGTGTCGGTGTCTGGGACGAAGTACCCGTAGGCAGCGAGCGAAACGAAGCAGATCCGTGTCATCGGTCGGTGATCCTGTGGCGCCGTTTCCCTTCGTACTCGATACTCGAACGACTACCCGTGCGTTTGCATCTAGTGAGGGAGGTATCAACGTACTGGCTCCGGTCCGTCCTCGACCCAGATTCTGTGGCCACGACAGATCCTCGCTGGCCAGTTACGACCGACGCGGCTCCCGACACGTGTACTCTGCGTGGGGGTAGACGAGTTCTAGGATCCAGCCAAACACCGGGACACGGGCCAGCAACTCGAGGATCGGGGCTGCTCTCCCGACTATCCGACCCGACGGACTCGTCTCGTAGCCTTCGACTGACTTCTCGCCCGTGAATACAGCCCTATGTTGGCGCTTGTGTCGGAACGTGGCATACTCGACGTTCTCGAAACTCTCGTGAAGCAATCGTCTGGCTCGGATCGGTGAGAGATTGAAAACGCTCCGTTCGTAGTATCGAGCAGTCTCCCTGTCGAGTAGAGCCGGCGCGAGAGCGAGTGCGACGCTCCGGGGCAGATACGAGTACCACCCTGGCGGACTGTGCGGGCGGTCCGGAAACAGGCGATTCGGGAAATTCACGTACAGCGTCCCGTCCGGTCGGAGGACCCGGCTCATCTCTCTGACGAGAGCTCGTTTGTCGGGAAGGTGTTCTAATACCTGCGTACAGACCACGTAATCGAACGTGTCCGAAGCGAATGGGAGTCGACAGCCATCGGCCAATGCGAACTGGACGTCGTCGACCTGCGGGTCGAGTTCGATATCGATCCCGTAGACATCGCACGGGAGTCCAGTCACCGTCCGCCCGTGCTTGGTCCCGACATCGAGTAACCGATCGCCCGCAGCGACACGGGATCTCAACAATTCTGTTATCATGTACTAAGTCATGAAACGCTTTGGTCGACAGTGGCACGTCCGGGATAGATTGATACGTTGCAACTCTATCGAGATTCTTCTCGGCCAAAAATTTATTTTCACTCATATGAACTGACCTAGTAAAATGAACTTATTAATTAATACAATACTAAAAACACAACCAACAATTAATTTTTCAGGGGTACTTGCTACGCAAACAGGCTATGGGTCTTAGAGACGG
This sequence comes from Halosimplex halobium, assembly GCF_051414055.1. Classification (NCBI taxonomy): domain Archaea; kingdom Methanobacteriati; phylum Methanobacteriota; class Halobacteria; order Halobacteriales; family Haloarculaceae; genus Halosimplex; species Halosimplex halobium. The sequence goes on along the minus strand of NZ_JBLKNX010000007.1, from coordinate 125,055 downwards.
TTAGCACTACATTTATTATCGCCCTCCATCTAATCTACAACTGATTTGTTATATTATCTTTCAAACGCGGATATTCCAGGGAAGAGAGCCCATATGATCCAACAGATGCACATGTGTCAATCTTTCTCAAAGTGCGGTGTTGATGTGGCTTTCGTTCATCCAAGCCATGGTCAGTTGCAGAACCAAGTAACGTGGGATGATATAGCGCCATATTACGGTCTTTCCGAACCATTTGATATTATCACTATTCCGTCTCTTCAGAATCGTTTCTCGGAAGTTCCACAAATAGGACCACTCTCAATGATGGGTTCAATGACCGCTTGGGGCATCTATCGCTTGTTACTTGGCGATATTGACGGAACAGACACGGTTTATGGGCGAAACTACTATGGTATGTTCTTTATTAATGAAATTAAAGAACTTTTGCCAAAATCGAAACGTCCAACCCTCATCTTTGAGCACCATCATGATATCTCCGCACATTTCAAACAACGATTCTTCGGAGATCTTGACGGTCTTGTTTGTATAACTGATGCACTGAAACAGCGTGATCAGGATCTGTACGGGATACCGGATCAAAAGTGTCTAGTCGCGCCAGATGGAGTTGATCTCAGTCCTTATGAGTCGTTGAGTAAAGCTGCTGCGAGACGCGAAATCGGTATGTCGCAACATGAACAAGTTGTGATGTACACTGGACATCTATATCGGGGCAAAGGTGTTGAAGAACTCATTCGTGCCGCCCCCGATATTGATGCAACAGTCTATATTGTCGGAGGATATCAAGAAGACATTGAACGACTTGAAAGTATCGCTAACGGAGCGGCTAACGTCGTATTCACAGGGTTTGTTGAACCGGCGAAAATTCCGCTATATCAGACAGCCGCGGATATCCTCATTGCACCGTACACGTCGGATGCGCGGGACTTTCTATCCCCACTGAAACTGTTCGAATACATGGCTGCCGGACGACCGATTGTCGCAAGTGATCTCAATGTCCTCGGTGAAGTGCTCACCAACGGCGAGAACGCGCTACTTGTGCCGCCTGGCGATTCAGTAGCGCTGGCTGATGCGATCAGGTTAGTACTCAGTGACGACGACCTGTATCGTTCACTCGCGGAGAGTGTCCAACGTAACGTTACACAGTATACGTGGACTCAGCGAGCAAAAAATATCGTGTCGTTCATCGATGCTCTCTGAGTGACTATTCTACGTATCCGAGGTCACGTAGTCGCCGACGTGCCGCTTCGGATTCGATTGGAACCGAGTAGTCGAGGTCAGCGTCCTGAACAACCTCGTGGATGACTGTTTCCAGTTTGCTCGCGTCTATCACTGACGTATCAGCCAGGGGTTCTCTTTCCGCTGGATCCGTCGATAAGTCGTAGTACTCGTTGGCTTTCCCATCGCCATTCGACCACATCTGAATGAGTTTGTGATCCCCTTGCCTGGCGGCCGCGGCTTTGTCGTTTTCGCGAATTGAGCCGACAGACACAACATCACGGTCGGGGCCGTCAAACAGTGATCGACCCTCGAAACTCGATTCGTGTTCATCATGGAACTCTAGTACTGTAGGTCCGATATCGATTAGCTCTCTGAGACTTTCCCGTGTTCCGGATCTACCGTCTGTAGTTCGGACGAACAGCGGGACGTGGATCAGTTCCTCGTAAGGGAGGTTCCGGTGAAACGCTTCCCCGTGATCGTAGAACTCTTCTCCGTGGTCTGCCGTCAGAATCAGGTTCGTTTCCTCCCAAATTCCCTCGTCACGTAATAACCGAAAGAAGCGGTCGATCTGCTTGCCTGTGTAACGAAGTTCGGAGTCGTAGAGGTCAACGAGGTATTTCCACTCTTCGTCTGTCACGTCAGAAGTGTTCTCCCCAACTTTTGCCATCAAGCGACGCAACCGGTCTGTTGATGGCTTTTTTTCGACGTATTCCGGTTCTGGGGGATGAAGACCATACGGTCGATGGGGGTCCATATAGTGCATCCAAAGAAAAAATTCCGTCCCGGCATGTTGACGAACCCATTCGATCGCGTCGGTCGTCAACTCTTCCGCGCCAACGTATACGCTGAAGTCATGCATCGACTCAGACGACGACATCGAACCGTGGACGAAACTCGCTAAGCTATGGATACCCGATGACTCTGGGATTCGAGGAGCGACAACTGAGACGAGTCGGTTGTACAATTTTTGTCGTCTCTTCTTGGGAACAGTATTTTCGCTGGAATCGTCCAGCGCTGTGCTATAGTCTTCGTAGGTGTCAAATCCATCAATCTGGTCATATCGTGTCGATATCGCTGTGTTCGAGTGTAATGCAGCTGTCGTGATACCACCGTCTTGGAGTACCGTTGCGATCGTGGGGCCGTTAGTGAGCTCTGTCGAAAACAATCGTTTCGAGGTGAGAAGTGATGGCAGCGACCGGGCTGTGTGTGGCCCATTTGCATACGCATTGGTGTATCGTAGAGCGTCATCCGCAATATCGTCTAAAACGGGCATGGTATTCCGGTAATAGCCGTATTGTGCGAGGTGGTCTGCCCGGAGCGCATCGACAGTGATTAGCACAGTGGGCATCCTTGTGATCTGTTCGATCCAGCACCTATATACCTCTGTTCACTCTTCTGGAAAGTACATGTCTGCTCCAAATATTCTGTGTATCTCGGTCGACAGTCTTCGTGCGGATTTCTGTTCGTTCCTCAATCAGTCTCTGACTACGACGCCATTTCTTGAATCTCTCGCGGATGAAAGTACACTTTACCATAATACGGTCTCGCCATCAACGTGGACGTTACCGGTTCATGCGTCGGTGTTTACTGGGCTCTATCCGGAAGAGCACCAGATCAACGATGAAGGTGTTCAACTCGGAGACCATCCGACCTTCGCCGAGCTGTTGGGTCAGCGAGGATACTCAGTCCGGTCATTTGGACACAATGGGTGGCTGGAACAAGGAGATATCCTTCGGGGCTTCGACCACGTGCACACACCAAAATATGGGCCAATTTCAAAGGGACTGACAGGTCTCGTTCGGCGTGGCTGGCGAAAGCTGCATGAAGCGACGTTTCGTGTTGAGAACGAAGATCGGTTCACGATCGATCGCGTTATTGAGAGTCTTTCTAAGCAAAGCGAGCCATTCTGCTACTTTGTTCACTTACAGGGCGTCCATTATCCGTATCACCCCCACATTACTGCCTACCGACGATTCGGCGATTTCACTACACACGGCCTCTACCGAATACATCAGACCCAGCGGGAACTCTATGATAGCCGTCTGAACAGATTCCTTGGACTGTCCCCGATCTCAGACGCAGACATAGAACATTTCAAAGACTTATATCGCGGTTGCATCTACGAAGCTGACCAACTGATCGGTGAGGTAGTAGAGACACTGCAGGAAGATAGTTTACTTGATGACACACTTCTGGTAGTCTTCGGCGACCATGGCGATTCGTTCGGCACCGATGGGATCTTTGGGCACAATTTTACTGTCACCGACGGTGTCGTGAGAGTTCCACTACTCGTACGTGACCCAAGTGGGGAACTCACCAATGAAGACAGGAATGAGATCGTACAACTGAATGATTTGTATCCGACGGTGCTCGACGCGGCCGGTTGTGACCCCCCCGACACTCGAAGTCAGAGTCTCTATTCTGACATGACTCGGGACTCCGCGTTCGTCTATTACTCAGCACCGGAATCAATGTGGACCGACATGTGTGAGAGCCTTCCACCAGATTTTGAAGGCAGACTGGATGACCGTCTAGAGCGTGAGCAACACCTCGTCTGGAAAGAAGAAGATCGTAAACTCGTCTGGTATCCAAGATCAGACCGCTACGAATCGATCGGTCCACGTCCGGAGGAACTTCGGAAGGAACTATCGAGACACAAAAACGCATTACGACCGGTTTCACCAGGCGAGCAACGTGCGGTCTCCGAAGAAGTACTAGAGAACATCAAAGAGATGGGATATCTATAGCCTCGAGACAGTTCTGTCAGTAGGAAGTCTGTCGTTACTTAATTTTATCGAGTGCCCGCACGTACACGTATCTACCACGCAGAAAGGGGAGAGACTCCAACTTCGAGAGAGCGATAGAAGTAGTAGCCATGACAGCGTACTTGTAGCGGTTCAATCCGACGAGATCAGGGAACACAACGCCCGTTTCCTCATCGTCTACCATGCGTTCGTACCAGTCCGATATGATCGTTTTGTATTCGATCGTCTCTACCCTCCTGAACTCTCGTTCTAGTTTGTCCCGGATCCGGTTGGTGTACCACTCTTTGTTCGAGAACTGTAACAAAAGATTTCCATTAGAACGGAGATACGAGCAGAATAACTCGATGATGGGATAGTGGTATTCTGGGTCGATGTGATGCATGGTGTGTGATGAGACAATGAGGTCAAGGCTTGATGCGGGGAACAACTGCTCGCGAAGGTCACCTTCTATCGAGACGTAATACGGGTCATCGGCGGATACCTGTTGGTCAATGGATGTAGATGAAATCGGTCCCTCGACGTAATCGGTGTTTGTCTCCGGGCTGTGGCTCGCCACCCCGGTATGTAGTGCCTCTCTGTCGATGTCGACACCGTAGTAGACCTGACTGTTGAAATATCTTGCATTTTGGTGAGCGTTCGATGCAATGTCTGCCGCGGTATCGCAAGAACTGAAACGCTTAATGTCCTCAGATAGAAGCGATTGAAAGTAGGTTTTTGAGGGACGGGCTTTCACTTCCGGTGCCATCAATCGTGATTTCAGGGATCGAGGTGCACTTGCGTCAATCTGTGTCATCTAGAGCCCTCCAAGTACGACTCGAAGGTGGACCGAATCGGTTGTGTTCGAGTGAATTTCTGGTCGGGCAAAGTTCTGACCAACACACGATCTCTTTTAGATATTTTATCCGCTAGTCTGCAGCCAAAATACATCCAGAACCCTTTTTTCGGATTTCACTTCGATATTATCTGGAACCATACCGTCGGGGAATCGATCAAGGATCGTTCGTATCTCTGTTAGCGTTAGTGAATCGAATTTGTATCCGTTCTCGTCGTCACGTCGCCATTTGTAATAATACTTTTCCAAAAAGCCCTGACCAACGGTCTGGAGCGCTCTTCGTCGAAGTTTTGTTTTGGTGGTCGGTTCGAATTCTGAATCGAACCCACTTGCCGTTGCATTTTCATCAATATCGAGAGTGTTGGCAATCCTATCAACGGAGTAAAAGTCGATGTTAGCGATGTGATGCTTGAGTTTATTTTTCTGATCGGCGTCGATCTCGTAACGCTCTCCAGATTCAACACTGTGCAATCGTTCGATCAGAGCATCTGGGTCCTCATACTTTTCACTCACGACATTCGGGATCGGAGACTCGTGTGGGGAAAGTCCATGTGGCGTGTAGGCAAAGACAGGTTTATTGAGCAACGCCGATGCAACAGCTGTAGTACAACTGCTGTGTATCACGGCGTCAGAAGCCACTATCCATGGTCTGACATCTCCGTCTCGGACTACCGAGATGTTCTCGAACGGGAGGAATAGTTGTTCGTACAATCTAAGATCTTCGGATGGATGGGGACGTACAACGATATCCTGACTTAATGATGATTTGCTCATCGCAACAATCAGACTGATGAATTCACCGATCAAACGGGTTTGTTTTTGATACAGATCTCGATTTGATTCGTTAATATAATCAGCCAATGCATCTCCCTCTGCATAGTTTACTCCAAAGTTCGTGTTGAATAATATGTAGTCTCCGTACTTGCTGGCGATGCTATTTGCTTCGTCATGATAGACATCTCGTAACTCGGGTTGCAAGAGGTCAAAACGTGGATTCCCAGAAACAGTTACATTTTTGCTAAAACCTGAATCTGTCCGCCTGATAGCTGCTTCTTTAGCTTTTTGCCCCCACGCAAAATAATAATCGACCATCGATAGAATTGCTGGATCAACTCTCTGTCTGTATCTTTCGAATCCTGGGAATGCACTTCCTTCCGTATCCAAGACCGCAATTTGAGTACCGCATCTGTCGAGAGTTGAGATCCGGTTGTGTCGTCTCTTGTGATTAACCGCGCTTAATGAAAAATATATATCCGGTTTAAGAATATCGAAAGAATTGTACACACTATTTGAATTTCCTAATGCGATCTGATATCCTCGATCCGCAAGATTAGCGGCAAGCCATACCTTAGCGACAAGTTCTCGGGCTTTAATTTCAATAGGTATTACTATCTTTCTCATACTATATTTGAATGTAAACTACCCATATTAATCGACGATCCGTGATGTACGTTGTTCTGGTGGTGAGAGATATTTATGTTTCGTGCTTCCCTTCTAACATTCAACTTGTTCTGAGGTAGAAACATTGAATATGCATAGTGACATTGACTCGCCAATGGTGGGTCGAACAGGTATTGTCAGCATCCAGGCTCGGATGGGTTCAACACGACTCCCCGGGAAGGTACTGTTACCTATCAAGGAAAACCGGGTTATAGAGCGAGTGATGAACCAGTGCGACACGAATTCTGTGGTTGAACAGGTCGTATTGGCAATCGGTGACGAACCGGAAAACGATGCACTTACTGAATTGTGTCAAAGAAATAACTACGAGTACGTTGTCGGTCCAGAGGATGATCTTCTCGACAGGCATCGGAACGTAGCTAAAGCCTTCGATCCGGACTTTCAGGTTCGAGTCACTGGAGACTGTCCGTTCGTCCCTACAGACGAAATCGTTCGATTGGTACAGGCGCATCACGCGAACGATGCAGTCTATACGACAAATGCAGACGACAGCATTCCAGACGGTATAGTCGTGGATGTCGTCGAAGTCGACGTGCTCAATGAACTCGCCGCTCTCGGTGATGAACACCCCACATCGAGATTACGACAGAATCCGGAGAACTGGAACGTATCGTTCGACGTTCCAGAGAAGTGGACGGGCCTGTCCGAGGCACACTTAGCCGTTGACACTCCGTCCGATTACTGGATGCTGATCGATGCTATCGAGAGTGTGGGGGGAGATCCGATGAAAGTCGCGAAGTGGTGTCTGGATCATCAAAACCGATCAGAGTAGTCACTACATTAAAATCGATACCAGGTGAAACAAGTCCTATGGAACTCGAAGATATCGGAAAGTTTGTCGCTCTCGGGGGGACATTCCACTCACATCAGGACGAAAAAGATAGACAGTACCGATGGCCTGATCTCTGGGTGGTTCCGAAAGAAGGAATCATCGGGGAAGAGGAGTCGATCCAGATCCCGTCACGAGTCGAGAAAGTGAAACCGGGGTCAGAACTGACTGCAGTAATTGGTTCTGATCTCTGGGAAGCCGATGAAGAAGAAGCCTGGGACGGGATTAAAGGATTCACCATCTCAAACGATGTCACAGCTTCAGGAGACTGGCCTGGCTGGTCTGACCCCGATCACGGTATGATCACTGGTGTTGGTTACAAACTTCTCCCGACGTTTTCTCCGATCCTTTCAGAATATCAACCGCGTAGGCGGAAACACCACTACGACGATCTCGACGTCTGGGTCGAGGTTGACGGCGAAACTGCCGTCGAAGGAACTACCGAACTGATGGCGTTCTCGATCCCGGAAATGGTATCGTTCGCTAGTAGCGTCGTGAAACTTCAAGAAAACGATGTCGTCGCACTGGGCGACCCAGGGAACCCGACGAAGTATCTTGACGACGCGAGTTCGGTGACGTGCTACATCGAGAGTGTTGGGGAACTCACTAATTCTATCGAGCGATTATAATGCATGTTGCGGTCCGCGCCGACGGTGGCCCCGAAATCGGCTACGGACACCTCGTCCGCACGTCGGCACTCGTTGAGGCGCTCCTTAATACCGATCACGTGGTGACGATCGCGACGACCACACCACAGAACGCGCAGGAGGTTTATCCAGAAGCCTGCTCTGTCGTAGAAGTCTCGTCACGAGGTGATCCGGAGACTTTCCTCGACAGGTTATCTGAGAGTAACCCCGACGCAGTCGTCACTGACGCTTATCCGATCGATACGGACTACCAGCGGGCCGTCATGGAGCGATATCCACACCTCGTAATCCAAGACGATGCCCGACACACTATCTGTTCCGACGTGCTCGTCAACGGCAACCTCTACGCCCCCTCGTTGGATTACGAATACATCGACGACCAACCACAGTGGTGTCTCGGCCCCGAATATCTCCTTTTACGTCGTGCAATCGCAGTACTCGCGGACGATGAACCACCGTGGCGTGATCCTCCCAAGCAGATGCTCGTAACAATGGGCGGGAGTGACATCGCTAGGTTGACCCCGACGGTAATACGGGCCGTCAACGGGTTCGACCTCCACGTGGACGCTATTGTCGGTCCAGGCTGTTCCGAGGAACAGGAACAGGACATCCGTGACGCTGCCTCAACAGTGTCAACTGATGTCAGAGTGGACCGTGATCCCGACGACTTTCCGAAGCGAATGTTTGAAGCGGATCTCGCGGTCAGTACAGCAAGTACCACTACATACGAACTTCTGGCTCTCGGAACGCCGATCGTGAGTTGTCCCGTCGTAGACAATCAGCAGCCGATAGCAACTGCCCTCCGCGAGAGGGACGCGGCGACAGTCGTTGAGCCTGACGGTGGCGAGACCGAGTTTCAGACGGCAGTAAACGAGTATCTGAACGATCCGGAACTCCGACAGTCCCGCCGACAGATCGGCCGGAATCTGGTAGACGGTCACGGCACACGCCGAGTCCTCAGGGAACTACTATCACTCGCCGGGGAGAACACGGATACATGAATTCCGACCTCGAAGTCATCTTTCTCGGTGTGAACGACGCCGGAATGCGCGTCTACGAGTGGCTCTGTGAGCGAGATGATGTATTCGTTCGCTCGCTTCTAACGACCGAGGATCAGCTTTCGGTGATCCCGGAAGTCAAACCGGATTATGTCGTCTCCTGTGGCTATCGCCACATCGTCCCCGAGGAGATTCTGAACGTGCCGACTGAGGGGTGTCTCAACCTCCATCCCGCATACCTCCCGTACAACCGAGGAGCCAATCCCAACGTCTGGAGTATCGTCGAGGGGACGCCCGCTGGCGTGACGCTTCACTATATGGATCCTGGGGTTGACACCGGTGATATCATAGCCCGTCGTGAGGTTCAAAACGATTTTTCCGATACGGGTAAAGACCTCTATGAACGACTCGAAGACGCACAGGTGAATTTGTTCCAAGAGGTTTGGCCTCGCGTGGTGGGCGGTGATATCACCCCGAGCGAACAGGACCTTAGTGAGGGAACATCTCACCAGACATCGGAGTTCGACACACTCTGTCGACTCGAGCCCGACGAGACTGTCAGAGTGAAGGACTTCTTGGACCGACTCCGTGCCTTGACCTTCCCACCATACGATAACGCGAAAATCGAAGTCAACGGGGAAACGTACTACGTCGAGATCGATATCAAACGGGAATGATCACTGGTCGACATCGTCCCACTGGATACCTGAGCCTGCGCTCAGGTCATTCGTCGCCGTCGTCCCGAGTATCTCTTGGTAGAACTTCGGATGAAGACCAGACTGACGCTCCCCGGGCCGGAGAACGCTTACGTTCTCTTCAGTGAACTCCTGTCCTGCTTCGATATTCGTTGTCGCGTGGATACTACGCCGCGCCTTCTCGAAGAGTTCTTCCTCGACATCAAGCACTCGCTTGTCTCGGGATCCGAGTGCCGATTCCGTCTTTCGGATCGCTTCGACCATCCGTGATAATTCGTCAGGTTCGAGTGCGAACTCGTGATCTGGTCCCTCCATCGAATTGTCCAAGGTGAAGTGTTTCTCCACGACCGACGCGCCCAGTGCCACCGCAGCTGAAGGCGCAGTCACCGGATCGAGTGTGTGGTCCGATAGCCCGCTCTGGACACCAAACTCCTCACGCAGGGTTTCGACGACGCTGACGTTGATGTCTTCCAGTGGTGTCGGGTAGGCGGCAACACACTGGAGCAACGCGAGGTCCTTAACGCCCGCGTCCTGTAACACCGCTACCGACTCCGCGATCTCTTCCATCTCGTGCGCCCCGGTGGACATGATGACCGGCTTGTCGGTCCCGGCGAGATGACGCAGAAACGGGTGGTGGCTGCTCGTGTACGACGCTACTTTCCAGGCCGGGACGTACTCGGCGAGTTCGTCGGCCGAGCGCTCGTCGAACGGCGTCGACATGAAATAGACGCCCTGTTCGCGACAGTACTCGTACAGTTCCGGAATCCACTCGTACGGCATCTCCATGGACTCGATGATCTCGTAGATCGACCGGTCGTCATCGAGGTATTCTACTTCACCGCTGTCCTCGACGTACAGGTCCTCTGCCCTGAATGTCTGGAACTTCACCGCGTCGGCTCCCGCGTCGGCGGCCACGTCGATCAGTTCTTTCGCGATCTCCAAGTCTCCGTTGTGGTTCGAACCGGCCTCGGCGATTACGAACGTCGGTTCTCCTGGACCGACCGGTCGGTCCCCGATCTCGAAAACGTCCATACCACCGAGAGACGACCGGCGACGTGAAGTTACTTACTCCGCGTGGTACCGGTGCAGTCGCTCGACCGCCTGGATAACGTCCGCCACGTCGCTGTCGTCCATCCCTGGGAACAGCGGTAGACTCACCAGCCCTTCGTAGACGCGCTCAGTATTCGGAAAGTCTCCCCGCTCGCACCCGTATTCCTCCTGAAACAGCGGATGGTAGTGCAGCGGAACATAGTGGACCTGCACCCCAACGTTCTCGTCGTGCATCGCGTTGACGAACTCACCGCGGTCACACCCAAACTCGTCACGAATCTCGACCGCGTAGAGGTGATACATGGGGTCGGACTCCTCGGGGTCGGGCGGTGTCCGGATCCCCGAAACGTCCGCGAAGGCCTCGTCGTACCGAGCGATGATCTCGTCGCGCCGTTCTTTGAACTCCTCAAGGCGCTCCAGCTGTTCAAGTCCGAGCGCCGCCTGGATGTCGGTGACGTTGTAGTTGTAGCCGACGCCCTCGGCAACCTGATACCAGGGCTCGTCCGCGTGTTCCGGCGGGTCGTAGTTCATATCGAACGAACGCAAGCGGCGTGCGCGCTCTGCGATGTCGTCGTTGTCGGTGACGACCATGCCGCCCTCGCCGGTCGTGATGTTCTTCACCGGGTGGAAACTGAACGTCGCCAGGTCCCGCTGGGACCCGAGCGGTTCACCCCGCCAAGTCCCACCGAACCCATGGCAGGCGTCCCAGAGCACGGTCAGGTCGTACTCGTCTGCGACGTCAAGCAGACCCTCGATATCGGCTGGATGGCCCGCGTAGTGCATCGGGACCAACCCCACAGTGTCGTCGGTGATCTGTTCGCGTACTGCATCGGGGTCCAACGCTCGCCGGTGAGGATCGATGTCGGCGAACACGGGATCAGCACCCGCGTACGTCGCTGCGTGAGCCGTCGAGACGAACGTCAGCGGTGTCGTGATCACCTCGTCACCCGGGCCGAAGCCCGCTCCCTCTCCCGCAAGGTGGAGCGCCGTCGTCCCGGAGGTCGTCGCGATGGCGTGCTCAACGTTCAGAAAATCGGCGACGCGGTCCTCGAACTCGTCGACCGTTGGTCCGCGGGTGATGTAGTCACCGTCCAGGACATCTAGAACCCGCTGTTTCTCCTCGTCGCCGATGCTCTGTCCACCGTACCCAAGCACTGCGTCCCGGATCGGGTCGCCACCGTAGTGAGCGGGAATGCGCTCGTCCATACCAGTCACTCACTCCCTCCGTTCGCGTCGTTCTCGCGCAGCCACGTTCGCAAGCGGTCGACACCTTCCTCCAGACTCACTTCCGGTTCCCATCCGAGCAAGTCTCGAGCTTTGGTCGGATCACACCGGAGCTTCTGTACTTCGCTCTGCGGGTGGTGGTGTTCGACGTGGCGTATCTCGGTCCCGTCGCTCGCGATCAGTTCCGCGAGTTCGTTGATCGAGACATCCTCGCCGGTTCCGGCGTTGATCACCTCGCCGACGGCGTCGTCGTGGAAGGCGCCTTCGACGACAAATCGGGCGCAGTCGGTCGCGTACAGGAGGTCACGTGTCTGGGTACCATCGCCGAAGATCTTCAGCGGCTCACCTCGCAGGTCGCGGTCGGTGAAGATGGAGACGACACCGCCGGCCATCCCCGTCTGCTGGAAGGGGCCGTACGTATTGAACGGGCGGAGTGTCACCACCGGGAGGTCGTAGCCATGATAGTACCCCTCGGCCAGGTTCTCGGCAGCGAGTTTCGTCGCCGCGTACGGGGACGCCGGTTTGACGGGGTGAGACTCGTCGATCCCGTCCGCGTCGTCGACTGCGCTCGCGACATCGTACACCATACAGGTCCCGACGAGCGCGAGTCGCGTATCCCATCGCCGGCAGGACTCTAGTACGTTCTGCGTGCCGGCGACGTTCGCCTCGTAGTGCGATTCGGGGTCGTCGAGACTCTCCTGTACGTCGATTTCCGCGGCAAGATGGAGGCAGGCGTCGAGATCGTCGTGGAAACAGTCCGCCACGACATCGGCGTCGTGGACACTCCCTTCAGTCAGCTGGAACCCATCGTTGGATTCGAAGGCCGCGACGTTCCGCCGCGACCCGTTCGAGAGGTCGTCGAGCACGTGGACATCGTATCCGCGGTTGAGGAGCTCGGCGACGACCCAGCGGCCGATAAATCCTGCACCCCCGGTCACGAGCACTTCGCTCATGCCGTGACACCTCCGTTCGCTTCGAGCAGGTCGACGATTTCGTCCTTCGAGAGCGTCTCCGCGTCCGCGGAAGACCGGACTACGTCGTTCGCCGGTTCGAACGATTCAATCTCCTCGTAGGAGAAATAGCCACCACTTTCCGGGGGGATCGCATACAGATCCTCATTCTCGATGACACGGTCGGTCTCCCTCCGAGTCATGATCTCCTCGTGGAACGTTTCTCCAGGTCGCTTTCCCACGATCTCGACATCGATGTCGTTCGGGTCGTGACCGTACTCTGGGGCCACAGTCTCGATCATCGCGGTCGCGAGGTCTTCGATACGGATCGCAGGCATCTTCGCGAGGAACACCTCACCGCCATTCGTCAGTTCGAGCGCGCCCGTAACCAGTTCGAAGAGGGCGTCGTGTGTCAGGAAAAACCGGGTCATCCGCCGGTCCGTCAACTCTACCGGCCCCCCGTCGCGGATCTGGCGTTCGAACAGCGGCACGACCGAGTGCGAGGAGTTGAGGACGTTCCCGAACCGGACTGATGCGAGCCTGAGGTCAGAGCGACCGCGATGTTTGTTCCCGGCCGTGATCAATCGCTCGCCGAGCAGTTTCGTCGTTCCCATCGTGTTCGCGGGGTTGACCGCCTTGTCGCTGCTGGTGAAGACGACGCGCTGAACCGTCGCATCGATCGCGGTGTCGACGACGTTCTGCAGTCCCAGCGTGTTCGTCTTGACGGCCTCGAAGGGGTTGTACTCACAGACATCGACGTGCTTCATCGCCGCCGTGTGGATGACGACATCGATTCCTTCCATCGCCCGTTCCAGACGATCTTTGTCCCGAATATCGCCCGAAAGGAACCGACATCGTTGGTTGTCACCAAACTCGGACTTGAGTGACGCGAGTCCCGGTTCGTTGTTGTCGAAAATCCGCAACACCTCCGGGTCTTGGTCGAGCAATCGGGGGATCAGTATCCGCCCCACGGAGCCGGCGCCGCCTGTTAGTAGCACGTTTCGACCGTCGATCATTGTCCTGGGGTGTCCCATCTGTGGTATCAATCTGTCGGAGTGGTGGTCATGGCTGCTCCAGTTGCCGCTGATAGAGGTCTGCGTACGTCCCGTTGTCTTCGATCAGTTCTGCGTGAGGACCGGTCTCGACAATCTCGCCGTTGTCCATCGCGTAGATCCGGTCGGCGTTCCGAACAGTAGAGAGCCGATGCGCGACGACGAACATCAGGCAGTCCCGGTCCATCGACTCGATGCCATCGTGGACGCGTTCCTCCAGTGCGGTATCGAGGTCGCTCGTCGCCTCATCCAACACGAGCAGGTCCGCGTCTTTCAGTAGTGCGCGGGCGATGGCTATCCGCTGACGCTGGCCGCCCGACAGCCGAACGCCGTCGTCACCGAGGACGGTGTCGTATCCGTTCGGCAACTCCCCGAGAAACTCGGTTACTTGGGCTATTTCGCAAGCCCGTTCAACTTCCGTTCGGGATGCGTCTCTGTTCCCGAGAGTCACGTTGTATCGGAGCGTTTCGTTGAACACGAACGGCTGCTGTCGAACCACAGCGACGTTCTCACGCCACTCGCGCAGGTCGAAGTCGTCTATTGGCGTCCCGCCGGCCGTAATCGTTCCCTCGTCAGGTTCGTACAGTCGCGCCAACAGCGAGACGATAGTCGATTTCCCGGCACCGGAGGGCCCTACGAACGCGACGAACTCGTCGCGGTCCACCGCGAATGACAAATCCCGAACCGTCAGTTCCTCACCGTCATAACTGAACGAGACATCCTCGAAGGCAACTCGGTCGATCCGGTCGGGAACTGCTTCGACTCCCGTCGATGGTTCGGCACGGGTCGCGAGTTCGTCAATGAATTCCTGCGTCCGAACGAGATGTGGGAGGTCGCTTTCGAGTTGGTAGAAATAGTTGTTCAGCGTACTCGCGCGCGGCGCGAGTCGAAACATCGCGAACAGGAACACGCCGAGGCTCGCGAGCGAGAGATTCGCTATCCGGAGCGCGACGTAGATCAGGAGGAAGACGACGACCGCTGTCGCCAACTGATAGAAGTTGTCCAGTGCCGCCTCATTCCGGCGAAGTTTGACTCGAGCCTGAACGAGCCGATCGGTCGCGGTCCGGAACCGGTCAAACAGCTCGGTTTTCAATCCAAACAGCTTCACGTCCCGAATCCCCTGTGTTCCGGCCTGAGCGGCCGTCTGAATGGATTCGTTGGCCTCCGCGACGCGGTCGCCAACTGAATAGCCAGACTCTAGAACCGTCCGAAAGACCACGGCAAGTCCACCGAGGACGACAACCGATACGACGGTCAGTCGGGGCGCCATCACCAGTGCGACGATACCGTACATCGCCGTCAGGAATCCCTGTTGGACCAGATTAACGACTCGTTGTATCGTTCGACCCGCGTAAGTGGACTGGGTAACGATCGCGTTGAGAATATCATCCGATCCCTCGTCGTCGAAGTATGCGACTTCGGCATCCAGTGCGTGATCGAACGACTCGACCCGAAGATGACGGACGTATGTCTCTCTCAGCGCGGCCTTCAGCCACGCAACGAGGAAGCTCGAGGAGTACCGAACAGTCATCACCGCTGCGACGCCCACAACCACATACTCGAGTGTGAACGGGATGCCGACTGTCTCGTAGCCAGCGACGAACAACTCCATGTATCCGCTCGGGTCTCCGCTCCCGCGAGCCAGTTCGATTATCGGTAACAGAAAGCTCAGACCGATACCTTCGAACAGCGCGGCGAATACGCTGAACGCGACAATTCCGACTGTGAACAGTGGCCGATATCGAGCGACTCTAGCAAGCGCCCGTGCTTTCTCTTCGAGGGTGATTTCGTCGCTCATTGGTCGCGCTAACGAGCCGTGCCCGCTGGGCTCCTACAGCGGTATCGCAGACGCCGGTATAAAATGCGTACGGTCGAATTATCGTCGCCGGTATCGGATCCCTACTCTACCGTCACGCTCTTTGCCAGGTTCCGCGGCTTGTCGATCGACCGCCCCAGCTCGTCCGCCACGTAGTAGGACACCAGCTGCAACTGCACGTTCGCCAGCACAGCCGCAGCCTGGGGGTGCGTCTCGGGCACCTCCAGCACGTGGTCCGCATACCGCTCCACGTCGGACTGCCCGTCCGTAACCGCCACCACGGGCGCGTCGCGAGCCTCGACTTCCTTGACGTTCCCGATGGTCTTGCGGGCCATCTCGCCGTCACCGGTCACAACAGCGAACACGGGCGTATCCTCCGTAACCAAAGCAAGCGGACCGTGCTTCAGCTCGCCCGCAGCGAAGCCCTCGGCGTGCTTGTAGGTGATCTCCTTCATCTTCAGCGCGCCCTCCAGCGCGACGGGGTACTGCAGGCCGCGGCCGATGAAGAAGTAGGCGTCGCTGTCGACGTACGTCTCCGCGACGGCCTCCGCCTGTGAATCGTCGAGGATCGCCTGAATATTACTCGGAAGATCCCGCAGCGCGCCGATGATGTCGCGCGTCCCGTCGACGCGGGTCGTCCCGAGCGTGAACAGGTTCAGCGCGGCCAACTGCGACGCGAAGGTCTTCGACGCGGCCACACCGATCTCCGGTCCGGCCCGGATGTACAGCGCGTGGTCGCACTCGCGCGCCACCGTCGACCCGACCGTGTTCGTCACCGCGAGCGTCCGGGCGCCCCGCTTGCGGGCCTCCCGGAGCGCCGAGAGCGTGTCAGCGGTCTCGCCGCTCTGGGTCACACCCACCACCAGCGCGTCGCCGATGGGCGGCGGCGACGTGGCGTACTCGCTGGCGAGGAACGCCTGTGCCGGGATCCCGGCGTTTTGCAGCAACTGCGCACCGTAGAGCGCGGCGTGGTAAGATGTCCCACAGGCGACGAACTGGACGCCGGTCGGCGACAGGTCGCCCAGGTCGCCGATGTCGACCGTCGCGGCCATCTCGTCGACGCGCCCGCGGAGACACTGCCGGATGGCGCGGGGCTGCTCGTGGATCTCCTTGAGCATGAAGTGGTCGTAGCCGCTCTTGCCGGTCTCCTCGGGGTCCCAGTCCACGGTGTCGACGTCCTTGTCGACCGTGTTGCCGTCGACATCCGACACCCGCCAGCCGTCCGCCGAGAGCGTGGCGAACTCGCCGTCGGCGAGGTAGACCACCCTGTCGGTGAAATCGCGGAACGCGGGCACGTCGCTGGCGAGGTAGTAGGCCGGGTCGGCGTCCTCGTCGGCATCGTCGATCCCGAGCACCAGCGGCGAGTCGTTGCGCGCCGCGTAGAGGGTGTCGTCGCCGGAGACGACGACCGCAACCGCGTAGCTCCCATCCAGCCGCGAGATGGCCTCGCGGACGGCCGCCTCGTTGTCGGCGCCGTCGGCGAGCGCGTCCTCGACGAGGTGGGGGACGACCTCGGTGTCGGTGTCGCTCTTGAACGTGTGGCCGGCCGCGACGAGTTCGTCCCGGAGCGACTGGTAGTTCTCGATGATCCCGTTGTGGACGACGGCCACGTCGCCCGAGCAGTCGAGGTGCGGGTGGGCGTTGGCGTCGGTCGGCGGGCCGTGAGTCGACCAGCGGGTATGGCCGATGCCGGCCGCGCCGCCGATCGAGCGGGATTCGAGCGCACCCTTCAGGTCCTCGATCTTCCCGGATTTCTTGCACACGTCGACGCGCTCGCCCGAGAGAGCGACGCCCGCCGAGTCGTAGCCGCGGTACTCCAGTTTCGAGAGGCCGTGGACGAGCACGTCGAGCGTCTCGTCCTCCCGGCCCACACACCCGATGATACCACACATTAGCCAGTCACCTCGTTTCGTTCGGTTTCACGTCCGTCCATCGCAGGTCCACCGCGTCCGTTCATCGAACCACCTCCGCACCGCCGGCGATCGTCCCGCCCGCGCGGACGCTCGTCCCGATGTGCGCGTCGGGGCCGACGAGCGTCCCCGGGGCGAAGCTCGCGTCGCCCTCGGCGGTCACGCGGTCTGCGACGACGGCGCCCAGCCGCTGGTCTTCGAACACCTCGCGCCCGACGCGCACGTCGGCGGGGCCGCCCGGGACGACCGTCCCCGCGCCGAGGGTCACGTCCTGGCCGGTGACGGCGTCGATGAGCGTCGACCCCGACTCGACGCGCGTGTCCGTGTCGAGGACGGAACTCCGGACGGTCGCGTTCGCGCCCACAGTCACGTTCTGGCCCAGCGCCGCGCCGGGGCCGACCACGGCACCGGGGCCGACCTCGCAGTCCGGACCGACCACGACCGGCCCCTGCAGGACTGCGGCGTCGTGGACGGTCGCCGCGGGGTCGACCCACACGTCCGCGTCGCGCTCGCTTCGCGCGGGCTCGTCGACGTGGCCCCGGGCGAGCACCTCGTCGGCCACCGCCAGCAGGTCCCAGGGGTAGGTCGCGTCGACCCACATCCCCTCGGTCCGCACCCCGCGAACCCGGCCGTCGTCCATCAGCCGCCCGATGGTGTCGGTCAGCGCGAGTTCGCCGTCCGAGCGGTCGGTCGCGTCGATCGCGTCGAACACGGACGATTCGAACGCGTAGACGCCGGCGTTGATCAGTCGGTACTCGTCGGTGTCGGGTTTCTCGACGAGTTCGGCCACGTCGCCCTCGTGGAGGACGACCGCGCCGTACTGGCTGGTCTCGGGCCGTTCGAGGACGGCCATCGAGGGCTCGCCGCTGTCCTCGAACTCCCGGACCACGTCGCGGACGATGTTGGCGTCGATGACGCGGTCGCCGTTGACGACCAGCGCCGGCCCGTCGACGGCCTCGCGGGCCTGGAGGAGGGCGTGCCCGCTGCCGAGCTGTTTGCGCTGGGTGACGTACTCCAGGTCGACCCCGTCGTAGGTCGGCCCGAAGTGGTCCTGCACCCGCCCGCGCTTGTACCCCACCACGACCACGATCTGCCGCACGTCCGCCGCGACCAAGGCGTCGAAGACGTACTCCAGGATCGGCCGGTTGGCCGCCGGCAACATCGGCTTGGGCCGGTTGCGAGTCAGCGGCCGCAGCCGCGTCCCCTCACCCGCCGCGAGGACCACCGCCGTATCGATGCTCATACGTGTTCGTCGTCGCCTGCCACTTTCAACTTTCTGGGCGACGGATCTGACGCGCGTGGTCTGGTGCGGTCGTCTCCTTCAGAATCGACCGATCCCCGCGCCCGAATTCCCGTGACCGACCTGTTCAGTCGTCACCTGGCGTCTGTCCCGTACTTCTCCCGCATCTCGTCGCTCGAAATCCCCTCGCACTCGTGGAACTGTGCTTCACTGATCGCCAGATCCTTCCAGACGCCAGCGCCTTCTGGATGGTTCACCGAATCACGCAGTGCGTATCGGATGAATTCGCTTCGGTTGTTGAATCCATGCTCCCGCCACGTCTCGTCGACCACATCGAGAAATGAACGCGAGATCTGGAGGTTGATCCGGTCGATTTTGGGCTCGTTCCCGTCCGAATCGGTGTTCGACATACAGATGTGCGCCAGACGGACACACAAAATACTATTGCCGCTCTTGGTAGTCGATACTGCTCCTCTAGTGTTACCTGCGACCGTGCGTCCGCGGGGGGCATCTATCGTGAGCTTGCGGGGTCCCTCGACTACGTCGAACTCAGGGTCGCAGTGCGATCCTGACGACAGATAAGACCAGTATACTGATCCACGAATTCTTATATTTGTGCGAACAACAGTGAAGTAGATGACTGAAGACGAACCACCGGGTCAACCACGGGGGGACAGAGACGGCGACAGCCGGGACGTGAACGAGATCGTCGAGGAGGAGTGGGTCGACGAGACGACGCCGTTCGAGCGGGTCTACGAGGTCGTTCGGCGGACGTACGACGGCGAATCCGCCGACGAAATCGCCGAGCGCGCCCGCACGTCACCGACGACCGCGCGCAAGCACCTGCGGACGCTGGCCGACGCGGGCGAGGTCGCAACGGCGGAAGACGGCGGGACGACGCTGTACCGGCGGTCGGAGACAGCCATCGTGACTGAACACGCCCAGTCGCTCCTGCAGGACCGGTCGACGGAGGAGATCAGCGCCGGGATCGCCGACATGAAGGCGACGATCCGGGAGTGGCGCGAGGAGTACGGCGTCGACTCGCCAGAGGAGTTCGCCCGCGAGCTGGACGTGGCCGACGCAGACAGCGAACACGGGTCCGTACTCACGGAGTGGCAGACTACCCGTCGCAACCTCGCGCTCGCGCAGGCGGCGCTGGCGATCGCCGACGCCCAGCGCGCGGGACACCTCGCCGGCCGAGACGGGGACGACGACGAGGATACGTCGGCCATCACATGAGAGAGGACGAATCAGCGTCCTCGACCGACGAAGACAGAGACGAAAGGTTCGGTCCGATCGACGCGGGGGCGCTCCGCGAAATCCGTGACCTGTTCGTCGACCGCGAACCGCTCGTCGAGACCGCCGCGCTGGACGACCCGCTGAACCCGGGGACGCTCGCCGTCGAACTCGCCGACGGTATCGGGGACGCCTCGAGTGCCCGGCTCGACGTCCGCTGGAGCGTCACCGGCAACTACGCCGTTCATTACACGGACGATCTGGATCGGGATCTCCGCTTCGACTGCCACCCGAAACCGGACGCGCCGAACCGACACTTCCACCCGCCGCCGGACGCAGCGAGCCGACCGGTCGAACCGTCCTGTATCTCCGTCTCGGAAGTATCGCTGGTCACCCGTGCAGTCGTGCAACTGTGGCGAGACGCGTACGAACGCGGAAGTCTAGACGGGATCAACGAGGCGGAGAACCCGCCCTGAGTGCCGGTCAGTCTTCGCCCATCCGTTCGCCGGCGACCGAGCGCCAGCGGGCGGTCATCTCCAGCTTCAACCGTCCGTAGACCCCTCCTCCTTGAAT
This sequence comes from Halosimplex halobium, assembly GCF_051414055.1. Lineage (NCBI taxonomy): Archaea > Methanobacteriati > Methanobacteriota > Halobacteria > Halobacteriales > Haloarculaceae > Halosimplex > Halosimplex halobium. Next base: position 104,559 of record NZ_JBLKNX010000007.1, on the reverse strand, counting down.
TCCGCATCGGCAAACTCGATACCAGAGATATCGACCGTGAAATGGTGCTTTCCCCCACAGGCTTTTCATTCTATGGTGTCAAAGCCATAGGCAGGGATGGCACCCTACCACCCGGTCGACGACTGGTCGTACACGGAAGGCGACAAGGTGGTCGACGTGGCTATCGCCACCACCGACGACGACGCGTACCCCAGCGGGTGGCGATACGCGCTCCACTTCGGAACGATCGACGGGGAGACGATCCTTCGGTACGACAACGCACACGAGGATACGAAGGGCCACGAAAAACATACCGAGGAAGGGGTCGAGCAGATCGAATTTCCGGGGATGACACCGCTGTACGAGGAGTTCCTCGAAACGGTCCGGACGGACCTCGAAGATCTGCCGCGGTGAGGTGCCATCGAACGGAGAGAACCATGACGAAACTCAAGATCACGGTCGGGACCATGGACGAACTGGCCGAACGAACGCGCGACCGCCTCGAAGCCATCGAGTCGGGCGCCGATCCCGAAGACCTCGACGACGTGCAACCCGAACTGCGGTTCGAGTCGTACGGCGAACTGTTCGACCTGTTGAGCGCCCAGCGTATCGAGCTACTGGAGGCCATCGCAGCCCACGACCCGGAGAGTATCAGAGCCGCCTCCGAGTTGGTCGAGCGCGATTACAAGACCGTTCATCGGCAGTTAAGTGAACTGGTCGAACTCGGCGTCGTCGAGTGGGCAGACGCCGGACCGGGGACCGCCAAGCAGCCCCGGTTCCCTTACGACGGACTCGAGATCGATATCGATCTCGTCGACGACGAACGACCCGACCCCGCGGCAGCGTGAGCGACCATCTCCCCGATTCCCCCGGCACCGCTCACTGCTCGCCCATCCGTTCGCCGGCGACCGAGCGCCCGCGGGCGGTCATCGCCACCTCGGTGCGCTCTCGGACCACCTCGATCACGTCGAGTTCGATCAGCCGGTCGTAGATGGCCTCGATCTCCTCGACTTCGGCGTCGACGAACTCGGGGATCTCGAACGGCGAGACGCCCGAGTGCAGCGCCATGACGACCTGTTTCTCGACGGGGCCGAGGTCCAGATCCGCCCGGTTGCGCTCGACGCCCTCCTCCAGGACCTGCGAGAGGACGGAGAGGTCGTACTCGTCGCCGGTGACGTGCGTCTCGACGCTGATCTCCCCCTGGCTGTGTTCGACCTCGATGACGCGGCGCTCGTCCCCGGCGGCCTGGCGCTCGTCCTCCTCGACCTCGCCGATGTCGTCGCGCTCGATGACGACCCGCTCGCCGTCGGCCAGCGCCAGCCGGATGTCGTCGTCGGTGATGCGGATGCGGGCCTTCGTCCAGTCGGTGCCCTGGACGACGCCGCCCTCGACAGCCGGGTGGTCGACGAAGAGCACTTCGCCGTTGAGGCAGGCGTGGTAGAAGTCGGTCTCGAACTCGTCGTGTTCGGCGCCCGAGACCAGCACCACGTCGTCGCCGACGTGGAGGCCGAGGTAGCTGGCGACGCCCGCGGCGCGCTGGTTCACGTCGTAGCGCTCGCCGATCTCGTCGATCTCCGCGAGCGGGACGGTCAGCTTCTCCTCGGCGACGAGCACCAGCCGCTCGGTGGTCAGGACGATCCGACAGGACTGCCAGTCGGCGTCGTCGCGCTGGCGCCCGTCGGCGACGGCCTGCATGTACCGGCCCTGCATGTCCGTCACCTTCTTCTCCGAGTTGCTCATGGGACCGCGATTGTCGGGCTTTCCCGGTCGCCCGCAATAGGCGTTGCGGGCCGATTATCGCCTCCCGAAATCGGTCGCCTCGGCCGGGGTCCGAACCCGCCAACGGCTCCCGACGACGCGGAGGAATCGGCGCCGACTCACCCGGAGACCGACAGCCGGACCAGGCCGCCGCGGCCCAAAGGCTCATCCGCGGTCCAGACGGGATCACAGCCATGACAGACGGACAGCAGACGGTGCGCCTCGGCGTCGTCGGACTCGGCTTCATGGGCCAGACACACGCGAACAACGCCGTGGAGTTCGGCCACGAGGTCGTCGCGGGGACGGACGTGGTGGCCGACAGCCGCGACGAGTTCGCCCGGTCGTTCGGCGCGACGACCTACGAGGACGCCGACGAGATGTACGAGCGCGAGGACCTGGACGCGGTCGTCGTCTCGACGCCCAACGCCTTCCACGAGGAGTCGGTCGTCGGCGCGCTCGAACGGGGCTACGACGTGCTCTGCGAGAAGCCGCTGGCGGATACCCTCGACGCGGCCGAACGCATCGCCGCGGCCGCCCGCGAGGCCGAGGGCTTCTGCATGGTCAACTTCCACAACCGGGTCTCGACCGCGGCGGAAGTGTTAACCGGCTACCGCGCCGACGGCCGGTTCGGCGACGTGACCCACGTCCAGGCCGACTACGTCCGCTCGCGGGGCATCCCCGGCGTCGGCTCGTGGTTCACCAACGAGGAGCTGTCCGGCGGCGGCGCGGTCGTCGACATCGGCGTCCACGCCATCGACTTCGCGCTGTACCTGCTGGATTTCCCGCCCGTCGAGGAGGTGTTCGCCGTCACCCGCACCGAGTTCGGCAACCGGGAGGACTACGCCGACCCCGGCGACTGGTACGACGAGACCGAGGAGGCCGTCTTCGACGTGGAGGACTCGGCGACGGCGATGATCCGCTGTGCCGACGACCGCACGGTCTCCCTGGAGGTCGCCTGGGCGGCCAACCAGACCGAGTCCCAGGAGTTCCTCGTCCGCGGGACCGACGCCGGGGCGCGCCTCGACCTCGGCGGCGAGGAGTTGCACCTGATCGAGTCCGGTCGCCAGGGCACCGACCACGTGATGGAGGCCGAGCTGGCCGACGGGTCGCTCGACCACACCGGCTGGGAAGGCAACGACAAACGGTTCTTGGAGGCCGTCGCCGAGGGAGAGCCCCCGGCCGACAGTACGGTCGAGGAGGCGCTGACCGTCCAGCGCGTCATGGACGCCATCTATCGGTCGGCCGAGGCCGGGACGTGCGTGAGCGTCGACGACGAGTAACGGAGCAGACCAGCGGGAAGAGGGCGCTTCTGTGGTCGAAACACCTGTCGCTTGTAGTTTTGCTCGTCAAGTACCGTCCGTGGGCGTCGAACGACACCTCGGTGTGGGTGCGGACCTCGTCGGTGCATCCGGAGACAGAGGCCTGGACAAACCCGTCGACGCCGGCACCAACACTAATACGTCGGTGGGATCGAACTAGAAGCAATGACCTCCGCCGAGCGCCGTCTTCCCCTCGACGAGGCGGAACTGACCCGAGTGCGCGAGATCCTCTCCGAACACGGGGTTTCGTTCGCGATGGTCTTCGGGTCCCTCGCGAAGGATGACGTACATACCGACAGCGACCTCGATCTGGCAGTGTCGTTCGAGGCGCTCGGTCCCGAAGACGAGGGATACAGCGACGCGTATCTCCGCCTCCGCTCGGCGGTCGGGGACGCGATCTCCTACGACATCGATATCGTGGACGTTCGGACCATGCCCGAATCCTTCGCCGAGACCGTCTTCGAACACGGAGTGACGATCCGCGGGTCGGAGGACCAACGAGCCGAACTGAAAGCGGAATTCGCCGGGGAAGAACTCTCGACGGAAGCGGCGAAAGACCGGGTAGCAGCGGCCGTTGAGCGGCTTCGGAACGACGGCGAGGTAGACTCGGGAAATGCCTGAACAGGGGAGAAGATGGGCAATACAGACGAAATCGTGTTCGATGCCGTCCAGAACAGTCTCGAACGGTACGTCGAATTCGTCGAAGCCGTCCACGAGTATCTCTCGGGGGAGTAGCGCTACTGCTCGCTCATCGCTTCGCTCGCCAGATTCCGCCCGTGGGCGTTGAGCGACACTTCGGTGCGGGTGCGGACCTCGTCGACGGCGTCCATCTCCAGCAACTTCCCGTAGATCTCCTCGACCTCCTCGACGCTGATGCCGACGAAGTCGCTCATCTCGAAGGGGGAGACGCCCGAGTACAGCGCCATCAGCACCTGGCGTTCGGTCTCCGTGAGCTCGTGCTCCTCGCTGCCCCGCTCGGAGACGACGGCCTCGAAGAGGTGAGCGAGCGCGCGGCAGTGGGCGTCGGTGCCCGAGAAGTGCGTCTCGACGCTGCGGTCCTCCTCGTCGGTGTGTTCGAGCCGGACGACCTGCCGCCGGCTGCCCATGACCTCCTGGGTGGCCGTCTCGACGGTGCCCACGTCCTCGACGGGGAAAGACGTGCTCCGGCCGCCGGGGAGCGCGAGCTTGACGGTGTCGTCGGCGAAGCGAAAGCGGGCCTTCGACCACTCGGTGTCCTGGACGACGCCGCCGACGACTGCGGGGTGTTTGACGAGGATGACCTCCGCGTCCAGCGCCGCGCGGCAGTACTCCCGGTCGAAGGCGTCGACCTCGGGAGCGTCGACGAGGAGGGTGTGGTTGCCGGCCCGGAGCGCGGTAGCGCCGTCGGCGGGGAACCCTTCGGGGACCACGCCGTCGGGGTCGTCGACGAGTTCGACGGCGCCGTGGGGGAACGACTGGTTGCCGTCGGCGTCGGCGAGGACGATCCGCTCGCTGGTGAGGACGACGCGCGAGGAGCGCCAGCGCGGCTGGTCGACCGGTTCGCCGTCCCTGACGACGAACGCGTAGTCGCCCGAGGCGTCCACGAGTTTGGCTTCGTCCCCGCTCATGTCGCAGCTATCGAAGGATGACGGCGCGACCTATATAAATTCGTCTGGGCAATCTCGCACTGTACGACCGCGACACGCACCGCGGTCACGCGCGGCGCTCCGCGACCACGTCGGCGGCCTCGTCCAGCGTGAGCACGAGGCGGTCGCCCTCGTGTTCGACCGGAACCTCGACCCGCGGCGGGTCCTCGGCGACGACCGAGGCCGTCGGCTGGACCGCCCAGTCGAACGCCCAGATCGGGGTCTCGGCCACGTCGATCCCCCGCTCGTAGTAGAAGGCGACGACCGCCGGGTGCGAGAGGACGGTGGCCTCGACGTTGGCGAACATGTCGTCGCCGCACCGCCGGCAGGCGTACCGGACGCCGGCGTCGTACACGTCGTGTACGTCGGGCGGGTCCAGCTCCAGGTGCGGGTCGACGGGGCCGTGGCAGACCCCGCAGAACCCGCGCTGGTAGCGCTCGAACGTCCGGCGGGTCCAGCGCTCGGCGACGACGGGCCACTCCTCGCGGGGGTGGTCCTCGAACGCCCCCGGCGGGACGGTGAGGCTGATCACGTTCCGGTCGCAGTCCGAACAGGCGATACGGACGTACTCCTCGTCGAACAGCGCCGCGAGCGACCCCTCGCAGTACGGGCAGTCGGCGTCGACGGGGACCGGGTCGCCCGCGACGGTCTTCGTGTAGTGGCCGGCGAGGACCGACCCGACGACGTGGGTCCCCGCCGCGGTCAGCGCGTACCCCTCGTCGGTTTCGCGGACGAACGACCCGCGGAGCTTGTCGAGGTGGTAGTTGAACTGCCCGCTGTCGCGCACCCCGACCGCGTCCCGCAGCGCCGAGAACGACAGCGGGTCGTCGGCCTCGAACAGCGCCCGCACGGTGGCGAGGCGCGTCTCGTTGCCCAGCAGCTCGAAGGCGCCCTCCGCGGACACTCGCTCGACGATTCCGTCCCCGCGCTCGTCGGCACCCGGTCTCTGTTCTCCGGAGTCTCCTCCGTCGGCCATACTTCGACACTCGGGACTCCGCGGCACAAATATCCCGGGGCGCCACCCTGTCGCTCGCCGCTCGGCGAGCACGGTCGACCGGATAGTGACAGAGCTCTTACCGGACTGCGTTTCAGTATTTCGCCCTACAGAAATGTATTTCGTATTATACTTATGGTGGCCCCGGCCCTTCGATCAGATGTCACCAACCCACGGCTGAGGCCGTGGGCTTGTCGGTGGACTCCCGTTCTGGCCGCTACTGGGCGGCAGGCGAATACTCGCCGTTCACGTTCAGCGTCCCCGACTTCAGGGCGAGGTGACGTGTCGCCCCTCCGTGCGGAGACTTCTGCCCCGCACGGAGATACCGAACGCCGATGTTCTTCGCCGCGTTGTAATCGGCGTTGACCTCGTAGCCACACTTCTGGCAACAGAACCGCGCCTGTGACGACCGATTCTCCGCCAGTGTCGTCCCGCACTTCGAACAGCGTTGGGACGTGTACGCTGGGTCGACTTGCGTCGTCTCGATGCCTTCCGCTTCGGCTTTGTAGGCGACGTAGTCGTACAACCGACGGAACGCCCAGGCGTGGAATTGCTTGGCGTTAGGTAGTCGCTCGCGGATGTCGGTCAATTCCTCGAAGACGATCGTCTCGCAGTCGTGGGCGAGTGCTTCCTGGACGATGGACTTCGAAACCCGGTGCAAGTAGTCCTCGACCCATCGTGTCTCCCGATCGCCCAGTTGCTCGAGCGTTCGATGGGCTGATTCCGTCCCAGTCTGCTGGAGATTTCCACGGACGCGCTCGCACTCCCGCCGACGGTGGTTCAGGAGGCCACCGCTCCAGAACTGGCCAGTCGAGGTGACGGCGAGCTGTTCGATACCGAGGTCGACACCGAGGACTGTGCTGTGCTCGGCATCGCCGGTGTCCGGTATCTCCGACTCCACTTCGGCCCTTGTGCCGACGTGAAGAAAGAACGTGTCCGTCGCCTCGCGGTACTGGAGCGTCGCGCCTGTAATCTCGTAGTCGTCGTCGCGGAGATACTCCGTTTGTGGATTGTCGCCCTCGGGCGGCAGAACGTAGTCGGCCTCGATGCGGCCATCGACCGTCGAGAGCGAGACGTGGTCGTCGTGGAAGGTCGCGCTGCGCTTGTCGTAGCGGACCGACGGCGTGGTGAACTGTGGTCGTGAGGCGTCTTTGCCCGCTTGCCAGCGCGCGACGACACCCTTGATTGCCTCGGCAGCCTTGTTCCGCGCGGATTGAACGAGATTGGCCTGGAGTCTCGTCTGCTCGCGTACGTCCGTATACGTCCGCTCGTGGAGCTGCTGCTTGGACGTGGGCTTGTACTCGTCCTGCCAGGCGTCCTCGACGACGTAGTTGGCAGCCCACAAGTACTCCTCGATGGTTTCCTGGAGGAGAGCTGCGTCGCTGTCGTCGACCGTCAGTTTGACGACGACAGTTCGCCGCACCTCCACCATACTTCATATAGTGAGGCGTAGATTTATATTATTTACCGAATCGTGTGGGAATCTGCTGTCAACGGTCGTGGAGTGTGTCGGTGTCGTCGGCTTCCTCCCACGACCTGTGAAGTCGTGGGTTTCCGCCTTGCTACTCTATGAGCCAACCTGTCCACGGTTCGGCCGCGGTATCGGCTTCCGTCGCGTCCCACTCGGTCGCCCGGGTCGTCGCAGTCAGCGCGGTCGCGATGGCGGTGGCGGTCGCGATGGTTGCGGCCGTCGCCCAGCCCGCGGTCGCCGTCGGCGTCGCCGTCGCCGCGGCGGCCGTTCGCTTCCGGCACGTGGTCACCGTTCCGGTGGCCCGACGCGCCCACGAGCGGCTGAGCGCCGAGCGCGGCCGCCCGGCGGCGAAGTGACGCGAGCGAACTGAACGACTCCCGAGACATCGCTTCGGCCCTCCCCGCGCGCCCGCTACGGAAACCGGGTGCGCGGCACCTACGTACACGACGGCGAGCAGCTACACAACGGCGATCACTCACACGACGAGCAGCCAGTCCTGGACGCCGGCGAGCAATCCGCGCTCGGCGAGCACGAGCAGGCCGCCGCCGACGACCGCCAGCGCGCCGAAGCCGACGCAGACGCCCCAGAAGGCGACGCGGCGGACCAGCGCCACCAGCGCGCCGACGGTCAGGTAGCCGACGACGGCGCTCACGGCGAGCGCCAGCACCGCCTGCGGGACGGGGATCGTCGGCACGCCCTCGTCGAGGACGACGAGCAGGCCCGCGCCGAGCGAGGCGGGGATCGAGAGGAGGAAGGACAGCTGTAGCGCGCGCTCGCCCTCGTGGCCCCGCAGGAGCAGCGCGCTGACCGTGGTGCCCGACCGGGAGACGCCGGGGAGCAGGGCGAGGCCCTGACAGACGCCCACGAGCACGGCGTCGGCGGCGCCGGGCGTCTCGCGCTCGCCCAGCCCCCAGCGGTCGGCGGCCCGCTGGATCAGACCTGTGCCGACGAGCAGGACGCCGACGGCGGCGACGAACGCGCCGCCCGCCAGCTCCGTGGCGGCCTCCGAGAGCGCGGCGTAGATCGAGAGCCCGACGACCCCCGAGACGAGCGTCGCGACCCCGTAGAACGTCAGGTCGGCGCGGTCGGCGCCGAAGGCGTCGCGCGGCCGCCACGCCGGGACGGATTCGAGGACGCCGACCGCCTCCTCGCGGTAGAAGGCCAGCGCGGCGACGGCCGTCCCCGCGTGCAGGAAGAGCGCGAACTGCGTCGCGTCGAACGCCGACTCGCCGGTCAACAGCGCGACGACGAGCGCGACGCCGCCCTCGCTGGAGACCGGTAGCCACTCCAGGACGCCCTGCACGAGCCCGACCAGCAGTGCGAGCAGCGTCGCCCGCGGATCCATAGCGGGAGGGCGTGCCTGGCGAGTAAAGGCGTTCGGGTTTCGGGAGCGTACCCGCCGGACTGTTCCGCTCGCACCCTCCCTACCAGTACCGACGCGACCACAAGGGCCATGAGTATGAATACGATATGATCGCACATGTCGAGCGAGGAGGAGCGGACGGTCGGCGAGCGCGGGCAGGTGACGATCCCGAAGGGGATCCGCGAGCGGCTGGGCATCGACGGCGGTGACGAGGTCGTCGTCCGGGAGGACGACGGGAGGGTCGTCATCGAGAAGCCCGTCACGCGCGAGGAGCTCGCAGCGGGCTATCGCGCCACCGCCGAGCGCGCCCGCGAGATCGCCGAGGAGATGGAACACACGTCCAGTGAAGCCGACGACTACCTCGGAGACGCGCCGGACTGGTAGATGGCGGGGACACACGTCCGTCGCGGCGACATCGTCGTCGACCTCGACCCGACGCGCGGGTCGGAACAGCGGGGCACCCGCCCCTGTCTCGTCGTCCAGAACGACGTCGGCAACGAGAACGCCCCGACCACGGTCGTCGTCCCGTTCACCACCTCGTTCGGCGACCAGCTGCACCCCTTCGAGGTGCTCGTGCCCGCCGAGGAGTGCGCCCTCCGCGAGGACTCGGCAGTTCTGTGCAGCCAGATCCGGACGGTATCGATCGAGGAACGGGTCACCGAGGTGATCGGATCGATACCGGACGAGCGTCTCGACGAGGTCGATCGTGCCCTGGAGTACAGTCTCGGCCTTCGAGACGTGTAATCCCGACAGCCGGTCTCGTCGGGGAAGCGGTTTCACGAATTGAAACCACCGGAAACGGTCAAGTCGGTCCACTCCTGCGTTCCGACACAGTGTCGCGGCTCGACCGACGGGACAGGGGACTCTCCCCGGTCATCGGGGCCACGTTGCTCGTCGCGATAGTGGTGGTGCTGGCGGTCGTCGCGGGCGGGGTCGTCCTCGGGCTGACCGAGGAGCGCGAGCCCGCGCCGGAGGTGCGGCTGTCGCTGGAGTCGGCCGGCGACCTCCCGGGGGAGCACGCGCTCGTCCACGACCACGGCGAGGCACTCGACGGCGACGACGTTCGCCTCCGCGGGGTCGCGAACGACGAGGCGCTGGCCGGCGCGGACTTCGCCGCCGCCGACAGCCGGCGCGTGTACGCGACCGACGAGACGGTCGAGGTGGTCTGGTTCGGCGACCACGACACCAGCTACGTCCTCCAGGAGTTCACCGTCGACGCCGACGCGACGGTGCCGTCGCCGGACGAGGGCTGCGACTGGGTCGACGCCGAGACCGACGGCGGGACGGACGACGCGAAAGTCGACGGGATCGCCGTCGCCTGCGACGTGGAGACGGACAAGGTGATCGAACTCCAGAACGGCGGCGCGGTCGTCGGCGACGCGGTCAGCCACGCGAAGCTCGTCGACCTCGACGACTCGCGGATCTACGGCGACGTGACCGTCGAGAAGGACGTCAACGTCCAGGACGGGACCGTCGGCGGCTCGGTGCGGGCACGGACCGAGAACGTGAAGGTCGACGGCGCGACGGTCGGCGGCGCTGTGCGGGCAGAAAAGACCGTCGAGGTCATCGACGGCGGGTCGGTCGGCGGCGACGCCGAGAGCGACGAGAAATCGGTGAAGGTCCTCGACAGCAGCGTCGACGGGTCGGTAACCGCCGACGAGGGAGTGAAACTCGACGGCGCGACCGTCGGCGGCGAGGTGTTCGTCGACCCCGCGGAGTTCGACTGCACCGACTCGACCATCGGCGGGGAGGACTGCAGCGAGTACTCGCCGACCGACCCCGACGCCTGAGCGGCGCCGGGTCCCGAACGGACGGTATCGCCGGGAGACGAGCGCGTCCGCGGATGTCGAAAGGGAATTACGGCCCGGTCGCCCACTCTCCCCCATGACCGACGACGCGCGCCCGACCGACGACGTGCTCGACCTGGCGCGGCGGGCCGTCGAGACGGGGCCGCTCTGTGACCCCTGTCTCGGCCGCCTGCTCGCCGAGCGGAGCTTCGGCCTCACCAACCGCGAGCGGGGCCGGAGCCTCCGCGTCGCCGTCGCGCTCGCCGACGACCGCCCCGTTGCCGACCTCGAACCGGACGAGCCGTGCTGGGTCTGCGAGGGGGAATCCACCGAGCAGCGCGTCCAGGAGTGGGCCGAGCGCGCCGCCTACGCCGTCGCCGACTACGACTTCGAGACCTTCCAGGTCGGGACGCGCGTCCCGCCGCTGTTCGAGGAGAACGACGCGCTCCTCCGGGAGGACCTCGGGCTCGATTCGGACGCCGGCGAAGCGCTCAAGACCGAACTCAACAGGGAAGTGGGCAAGCGGTTCGGCCGCGAGACGGGCGCCGAGGTGGAGTTCGGCCGCCCGGACGTGCAGATCACGCTGAACCTCGGCGACGACACCGTCGACGCGCAGGTCAACTCCGCGTTCGTCTACGGCCGCTACCGCAAGCTCGAACGGGACATCCCCCAGACGAAGTGGCCCTGCAACGACTGTAACGGCACGGGCCTGATCCGCGGCGAGATCTGTGAGGGCTGCGACGGGTCGGGCTACCGGTACGACGAGAGCGTCGAGCAACTCACCGCCCCCGTCGTGGAGGAGGCGATGGACGGCGAGTCAGCGACCTTCCACGGCGCCGGCCGCGAGGACGTGGACGCCCTGATGCTCGAGGGCGGCCGCCCGTTCGTCATCGAGATCGACGAGCCCCGCGAGCGGACCGTCGACGCCGCGACCCTCCAGCCCGAGATCAACGAGTTCGCCGACGGCAAGGTGGAGGTGACCGAGATCCGGCAGGCCACCCACGAGATGGTCGAGCGCGTCAAGGAACTCGACGCCAGCAAGACCTACCGGATGGAGGTCGAGTTCGACGAGGCCGTCGACGCCGCCGATTTCGAGGCCGCGCTCGACGAGCTGGCGGGCGCGACGGTCGAACAGCGGACGCCCCAGCGGGTCGACCACCGGCGGGCCGACCTGACGCGGACCCGCGAGGTCTACGACATCGAGGGCGAGCTGGACGACGAGCGGACGGCGACCGTCGAACTCCACGGTGAGGGCGGCCTCTACGTCAAGGAACTCGTCTCCAGCGACGAAGGCCGCACCGAGCCGAGCCTCGCGGGCCTGCTCGGCGTCGACGCCGAGGTGACCGCGCTGGACGTGCTCGACGTACAGGGCGAGGACGAGCCGTTCGCCAGGGAGGAGTTCTTCCGCGACGAGCCCGGGGACGCCGGCGCCGATGGCGACAGCGAGGGGGCCGGGAGCGACGAGCGGGAGACGGCGTCGGACGGATCCGGCGACGGGGAGTCACCGGCCGCGGACGGCGAGTAGCCCGAACCGGGCGAAGCCGCCGCCACCGACGGAGCCAAGGGGGCGGCTGTGAGTTGTCAGGCCGAATGACGACGCTCGAGGAGTACCCATCGGTGTCGCTGCACAACGTCGCAGAGACGGTGCCCGCCGACTGGACGGACGAGGGCGACCGGCTCCACCGGCTCCCGGCCGACGTGGCCGCCGAACTCAACGAGATGGCCGACGACCGGGTTCGGCACCCGACCGGGAGCGAACTCCGCTTCGTCCCCGAGCGCGACGACGCGGAGATCGAGGTGACGCTCTCGGCCGACGAGCCGGGCGAACTCCACGTGTTCTGGGGCGGGTTCCAGCCCTGGAAACCGACGGAGATCGGGCCGGAGCCGACGACGCTCACGCTCTCGGTGCCCGAACGGCTGCGGAAACTCGACGCCGACCTGGACGGACGGTACGACCCGCGTGTCTGTCGCATCTGTTTCGAACGGGTCCCCGCGGTCGCCGTCCACGACGTGCGCGGCGACTGCCGGCCGCCCGAGCCCGGAGAGCTGCCCGACACGCGCTATCTCGCCTACGGCACCTCGATCACCGAGGGCGCCGCGGCGTCGGCGGACCACCTCAACTACGTCTCGCGGGCCGCCCGCGAACTGGGCTGGGACCCCCTGAACTTCGGCTGCTCGGGCTCGGCCTACGCCGACCCCCCGATGGGCGAGTACGTCGCCGAGCGCGACGACTGGGACGTGGCCACGCTCGCGCTGTCGATCAACATGGCCAACCAGGACTTCCCGGTCGAGGAGTTCGAGGCCCGCGCCGAGGCGTTCGTCGAGACGGTCGCCGAGGCCCACCCCGACGAGCCGATCGTCTGTATCACGCTGTTCCCCTACTATCCCGACGTGATCGAGGGCGGCGACGCCGGGCGCGCCGAGGCCTACCGCGAGACGCTCCGGGCGATCGTCGCCGACACCGACCACCCCGATATCTCCGTGGTCGAGGGCCGCGAGCTGACCGACGTGTCCGGCTACACCGCCGACATCCTCCACCCCGGCGACGCCGGCATGGAATCCATCGGCCGCAGCCTCGCCCGGGAACTCGACGAGCGGGTCGAGTGACAACGCCGGCCGACGGGGCCTGACCGCGTCCCGACCGCGCGCGAACGCGCCCGCCCCGCTTTTTCAGGTCGCTGACGCCGTTCGAACCTACCGGGAGCGCGGTTCGAGCGGATAGAACCGCCGGGAGCGCCCCCGAGACGGCAGACGCGCGTCAGACGGTCGGCGTCTCGACCGCGACGGTTTAAATACGAGGGGGCACAAGCCGCGGCCATGCAGGAGTTCGGCGTCGACGAGGCCGGCAAGGGGCCGGTGCTGGGCTCGATGTTCGCGGCGGCGGTGGCGGTCGATCCCGCCGAGTTGCCCGACGACGTGGGTGACTCGAAGGGGATCGCCCCCGAGCGCCGGGCGGAACTCGCCGAGCGGATCCGCGAGGTCGGGTCGGTCGGCGTCGCCGAGATCACCGTCGAGCGCATCGACGACGAGGAGACCGACATGAACTCGCTGACCGTCGCCGCCCACGCCGAGGCGGTCGACGCGCTCGCCGACGCCCTCGACGGGATGCCGACCGACGACGACCCCCTGGAGGGGTACGTCGACGCCGGCGACACCAACGCCGTCCGCTTCGAACGGCGCGTCGAGGACGCCGCCAGCGCCGCCATCGACGCCCGCGCCGAACACAGTGCCGACGAGACCTACCCCGTCGTCGGTGCGGCCAGCATCGTCGCGAAGGTGGCCCGCGACGCCCACGTCGAGCGGTTGGCCGAGGAGTACGGCGAGGTGGGCAGCGGCTACCCCGGCGACAGTACGACGAGAGAGTTCCTCGAAGCCTACGTCGCCGACCACGAGGAGCTGCCCGCCTGCGCCCGCGCGTCCTGGCAGACCAGCAAGGACGCCCTCGCCGCGGTCTCGCAGTCCTCGCTCGGCGAGTTCGAACCCGACGGCGGCCGCGCGGTCGACGAGACCGCCGACGAGACCGAAGTCCGGTCCGACGGCAGCGGCCTCCGGCGGACGACCCTCGACGACTTCTAGACCCCGAATTCCGGACGCCAGAGCGACTCGCGACGGTGTTGGATACGGAAACCTCGTTTCCCACCTTACCAGTTAGGTGTGATTTCTTTCGTAACAAGCCGTGAAAAACCACCAGTGAACGACAGCTTGTCGACGGATATCGTCGATGCCGTCGCCAGTGCTCGAAACAGCGATCCGCGGGAGCTGGATTTCGTGCTCGCGGATCACGTCGACCCCGACGCACTGGAACAACTGGCCGAACACCCGGGAGGCACGTGGACGTTCACCTTCGAGCTCCCGGGCCACAGCGTGACCGTCACGAGCGACGGGACGATTCTGGTCGACGGTGCGGCGGAGAACGATTTCTCGGGGGCCTGAACGGCCCGCACGCGAGCGCCTGAACGGTCCGCACGCCAAGAACGACTGTCCCCTGGCGACCGCCCGGACAGCGCCGCGAAAAAACGGAGTCGCGCTCAGTCGCCGCCCTGGTCGAGCATCAAGTTCCGGAGCACGTCACCGTAGGCCGGTCGCGTGACCAGCACGCCGATGAGGACGCCGACGATGGTGACGATGGCGAAGCCCTGCAGGTCCCCGAGCGAGAGGAACGCGAGCGGGCTCATGGCGATGATGGTGGTCACGGCGGCGGCGCCGATGACCCAGAACGCCTTGCGGAAGCGGTTCTGGAACACCCTGCCGGTGGCGATCTCACCCTGGTTGAGGATCTCGTCGGCGATGATCAGCAGGTCGTCGACCCCCGTCCCGATGACGGCGATGAACCCGGCGATATACGAGAGATTGAGGGGGAGGCCGATGGCCGCGGCGAACCCGAGCAGCAGGTACACCTCGGCGGCGGCGGTCGCGAGCATCGGGACGGCGACGCGGGGGTTCCGATAGCGCAGGAAGACCGCGCCGCTGACCGCGAGCCAGGCGATCAGGCCCGTCAGCAGCGCCTGCCACTTGAAGCGGTCACCGAGGCTCTGCTGGAGGAACAGGACGGTCCCCTCCTCGACGGCCAGCCGCGTCGGCAGCGCGCCGGCTCGCAGGTTGACCTGCAGCGCCTGGGCCTCGTCGGTCGAGGTGGTCAACATTCGGAAGCTCGGGGCCTTCTCGAACTCGCCGGACTCGATCGACTGGGCGAGCCCGTCGCTCATGAACGCGGCGTAGACGACCTCGCCGTCGACGACCGTGTACAGACACCAGCCCGCGTCCTTCGGGTTCTCCCGGTAGCGACAGCTCGACGGGCTGGTCGCCTGGTCGGACGTGAACCCGATGTCGACGAGGTCGCCGGCGTAGCTCGCGGCGGCGTCCTCCGTCAGCGTGATCGGGACGAACGGCTCGCCGCTGTCGGAGGTCTCGGCGATGCCGACCTGGGACTGTTCGAGCTGCTCGTTGGTCAGCACCGTCTGGTTGCGGTAGACGGTGCCGTTGCCGGACTCGACGGGGTAGTGGGCGACGATGCTGACCTCGCCCTCGTCGCCGATGAGGTTGAGCACCTCGGTGGTGTTGGCGTTGGGCACGTCGACGACGACGTACTGTTCGCCCGTCGCCGAGCGCTGGGTGGCTACCTGCCCGCCGCTCAGGCCGCCGCGGTTGATCTTCGCCGAGATCGTCTCGACGGTCTGCTGGCGGGTCTGGGCGGTCACGCCGCTGCGTATCTCCGCCCCTTCACCGTCGAGTCCCGCCTCCGCGAGCGCGTCGCGGAACCGCTGTTCGTCGACGCCCTCGACGAGCACTTCGACGGCGTCTCCGTTGCCGGTGTTCGACACGACGGACACGTCGCCGGTCGGGATGTCCAGCTGGGCGGCGACGGTCTGGCGGACGCTCGCCTGTTCGTCCTGCCCGATGTCGAGGTTCTCGGCGGTCGTCCCGACCAGCGGCGCGCGGATGCGCGACCCGCCCGCCAGTTCGAGTCCGAACTTGAGGTTCGTCGGTCCGTCCGCCGAACCGTAGGCGGAGCTGTTGTTCGCGCCGCCGTCGACCGCGCCGACCGGTCCGAACAGCGCGAACGTCGACGCGAGGACGAACACGACCAGCATGACGATCCGCCAGTTCTCGCGGAGGTTCACGCGAATCCCCCCTTGATTCGCGTGAGGTCGTCACGCGCCCCGCGTGTGACGGTGTTCATCGGGCCACCCCCTCGTACTTGTACCAGCGGAGCAGGCTCAGGTTCAGCATGTAGGTGTTCATGAGGTCGGCGGTGAGTCCGAACACGAGCACGATCGCGAGGTCCGGCAACAGCGGGATGCCGAACAGCGACGAGACGATCCACATGACGACCATCGCCGAGATGGAGGTGACGGTCATCGTCACACCGGTCTGCATCGCGCGGTAGGTGCTCTCGTAGAAGTCCCCGCGTCGCCGGAGGATGTGGTTGTTCAGCAGGATGTCGGAGTCGACGGAGTACCCGATCAGCATCAGCAGCGCCGCCACCGCCCCCAGCGAGAGCTTGATCTGGAACACGTTCATCAGCGCGAGCGGGATGATGATGTCGGAGAACGCCGAGACGACGACCGCGATGGAGGGAACGAACGTCCGAAACAGCGCGAAGATGAGCAGGCTCATCCCGACGAAGGCGACGCCGATGCCGATCAGCGCGAGCCGCTGGGCGTCGGCGCCGAAGCTCGCCGACCGCGACTGGATGGAGACGATCTCGTAGCCGGCCGACTGGGCGGCCGAGCGGACGGCGTCCGTGTCGGTCGCCTGTGTCGTGATGATGTACTCGTTGGAGCCGACGATCGGCTGGACCGAGTCGTCGAAGTCGAGGCTCTGTCGCACCTCGGACTGGGAGGCGTCGGTCTCTATCTGTATCTCGATCCCCCCGGTGAACTCGATCCCCGGCGTGACCGGTGTCCCGGTCACGAGGGTCCACCCCGCGAGGACCAGCAACGCGATCGCCAGCACGGCCAGCGGGACGGCCGCCAGCTGACGGTTTGAGTACCGGTCGTAATCGGGTTCCGGTACTACGAACTCGACCATGCCCGTCGGTGTGCGACGCCGGCCGATAAGCCTTCTCCATTGCGCCGGCACGCGACGCGAGGGGGCTCGCGGGACTGGGCGGGCGCAAGCGACCGCGGAACCCGGCCGAAGCGGTCCGCCTCCCCGCCGGCGACCGCCGGAACGGACGCCGACCACGGACCCGGAATACCCAAAGGCACTTTTTCGTTCGCTCGTTACCACCCACTAACCCGATGTCCCGCAGTCCTTCGCTCCCCGAGCGCCCCCGGCTGGAACTCGACCCCGACATGTCTCCATCCGAACGGCTGGGCGCGCTCACGGACCACTACGAACAGCTCGTCCAGGTGAACCGCGAACTCGAAACCCAGCTCGAGAGCGCACGCGAGCGCCGCGAGGAGCTCACCGAGGAGGTCGACCAGCTCGAACGCGAAAACGAGACGCTCAAGACCTCCTCGCTGTACGTCGCCACCGCCGAGGAGATCCTCGACGACGGCGTCGTCGTCAAACAGCACGGCAACAACCAGGAGGTGCTCACCGAGCTCCCCACCCAGCTGCGCGAGGGGCTCGAAGCCGGCGACCGCGTCGCCATCAACGACTCCTTTTCCATCCAGTCCCAGCTCGAGAGCGAGACCGACGCCCGCGCCCAGGCGATGGAGGTCGACGAGTCGCCGACGGTCACCTACGACGACATCGGCGGCCTCGAGGAACAGATCCAGGAGGTCCGCGAGGCCGTCGAGCAGCCGCTGGTCGACGCCGCACAGTTCGACGAGGTCGGCATCGAGCCGCCCAGCGGCGTCCTGCTGCACGGCCCGCCGGGCACCGGCAAGACCATGCTCGCCCGCGCGGTCGCCAACGAGACCGACGCCACGTTCATCAAGATGGCCGGCTCCGAGCTCGTCCGCAAGTTCATCGGCGAGGGCTCCCGACTCGTCCGCGATCTCTTCGAGCTCGCCAGCGAGCGCGAGCCCGCCATCATCTTCATCGACGAGATCGACGCCGTCGCCGCCAAGCGCACCGAGTCCAAGACCTCCGGTGACGCCGAGGTCCAGCGCACGATGATGCAACTGCTCTCGGAGATGGACGGCTTCGAGGACCGCGGCGAGATCCGCATCATCGCCGCCACCAACCGCTTCGACATGCTGGACCGCGCGATCCTCCGTCCCGGCCGCTTCGATCGGCTCATCGAGGTGCCCGAACCGGACGCCGAGGGCCGCAAGCGCATCCTCGAGATCCACACCGCGGACATGAGCCTCGCCGAGACCGTCGACTTCGAGCACCTCGCCGCGGAGACGGAGGGGTTCTCCGGCGCCGAACTCGCCTCGCTAGCCACCGAGGCCGGCATGTTCGCCATCCGCGACGGCCGCACCGACGTGCGCACCGGGGACTTCGAGGACGCCCTCGACAAGATCGAGGAGGGCGACGCCACCGAGGGCCAGCCGGTCGCTTTCTACTAGGACCCACTTTTTCCGACGGAGAGCGCCTTGCGCGCCAGCGGCGCGCTGCGGGGATCCTCCGTCGCAAAAACTTGGGGAAAAAGGCCGGACGACTCGCTCACTCCGTTCGCTCGCGTCCGGTGAACCGCGCCTGCGGCGCGGATGCTCGTATGACTTGCCGGACTACCGTTGCACGAAAACGGCGGGACTGTTCCCGGACTGTAGATCGGTCGCACCGACGAACTTCCAGTAATCGCGGACATCCGTGCCGAGCAGTTGTTCGATCGCCTCCCGAGTGAGCAGGTTCGTTCCCGCAGCGACGGGCGCGAAAAACTCCCGCTTCCCCTCGGGTTCGTCCCGGAGCCACTCCCGGGTCGCCTCGTTCGGGTAGTTGAAGATCAGGTAGCCGCCGGGTTGCACGTGGTCGTAGAGCGCCTCGATAGCGTCCTCGATGGCTTCGACGAAGTACAGCGTCGCCATGCAGTACACGATGTCGAACTCCCGACCCAGGTCGAGGTCGGGCAGCGAGCGAACGTGGAAGGTGATGTTCGACAGGCCACGTCGGTCGGCCACCTCGCGGTCGTCCCGGATCACGTCCTCGGCAAGATCATAGCAGTAGAACTCGGTGTCGGGATGGCGCTCGGCGAGCGCGAACTCGGTCACTGCCGGGCCGCAGCCGACCGAGGCGAACGACTCGGGGTCGACCCCCGATCCGTCGAGAAACCGGTCGACGTACTCGTCCATCTCCTCCCCCGCGAGGTACGCGCACCGCTCGTACTCGCCGGTGGCGTAGAACTCGTTCCATCGATCCCCGACCATACCGCGATTGTTGTATCGCGCAGACGAAATATCCGACGACCCCGCCACCACCGACTTACGCGCCCCGCTACGATCACTGATTAGGCCAATCCTTACTACTTGTTTAAGGATCAAAACTAAATACGAGACGTTCGACCAGAGAAAACGTATTACGGTGACCGAACACATGGTATCCAGTGACGCCGACGAGGGGGTAACGTCGGTCCGGACGGACGGCCCGGGCTTCCTGACAGACCGCGACGACCTGGCGGCGGTCCGGGAGGAGGCGGTGGCGTTCATCAAGGACAGAGTGACCGCGGCGGGCGCGCGAGGCGTCGTCGTCGGGTTGAGCGGCGGGGTCGACTCGACGCTGACGGCGAACCTGGCCGTCCAGGCGCTCGGGAACGACCGCGTCCTGGGGATGGGGCTGCCCGCCCACACCGACGCGGACAACGCGCGGGAGGCACAGACGATGGCCGAGGGGCTGGGCATCGAGTTCCGTGAGGTCGACCTGCGGCCGTTGCTGGACCTGTTCGAGGACCACGTCGCACCCGAGGTCGCACCCGACGGCGGACGGCGGGCGATCGGGAACCTCACCGCCCGCCTGCGGATGTGCGCGCTCTACTACGCGGCCAACGCCCGGTCGTATCTGGTCTGCGGGACGGCCAACCGCTCGGAGCTGTTGCTGGGCTACTTCACCAAGTACGGCGACGGCGGCGCCGACCTGTTCCCGCTCGGCGACCTCTACAAGACGGAGGTCCAGGCGCTGGCCCAGCAGGTCGGCGTCCCCCGGCGGATCGTCGCCAAGGAGCCGACCGCGGACCTGTGGGCCGGCCAGACCGACGCGGAGGACCTGGGCGCCCGCTACTCGGCGATCGACCCCGTGCTCCGCCGGGTCGTCGACCGCAGCGAGCGCGTCGAGGACGTTATCGAGGACCTCGACGCGAGCCCGGAGACCGCCGAGACCGTCGCGCGGATGTACGTCGACTCGCTGCACAAACGGGCGGTTCCGCCCACGCCCGGCATCGACGACCGCGGGGACGGGTCGGGCGGCTCCCACCCGCTGCACCTCGCGCCGATGGCGAACGGGCTGTGACCGGGGTCGGCGAGCCGCTCACTCCTCGCAGGTGACCTCGTTTTCGTCGACGCGGTCGATGGAGAGCAGCGGCGACCGCGCGAGCAGTTCCCGGGACCGGTCCGCGCTGCCGGGGATCGCCGTCCGGTCCATGTACGGGGGCGTCTCCGGCGTGTAGTTCCGCTGCTCGGTCCCGGTCCCCGCGGCGAACGCGAAGTCCCCGTAGGCGACCGCCACGTCCCAGCCGATGCAGGCCCACCGCTCGGCCTTGCCGGTCGGGTCGTGGCGCGGGAACCGCTCCAGGACGACGGCGCGGAAGCGCGTGCCGCGGGAGTGCTCGTACTCGCCGACGACGCCCGTCTCGGCGCCGAGCATCCGCGCGGCCATTCCCCGTGTCTCCACGAGCGTCCAGCCGTCGCCCGGCTCGGGCAACACCTCTCCGGCATCGCGGTCCGGCGTCGGCGAGGGCGACCCCGTCGGCTCCGGCGTCCGCGACGGCGTCCGGGCGTCGGTCGGCGCTGGCGACGGTGCGGCGTCGGCGTCCGGTTCGGGTGAATCCGGCGCCTCGCAGCCCGCGACCACGAACGGGACCGCGGCACCGATCCCCCGGAGGACCGAGCGGCGTGTCGGCGTCACGGGACAGACGGGCGCGCCCGCCGGTAAATACTTTCTCGCCGACAGACCTGACGGTGCCGTTCGACCGGAAGCGAAACCCCTTAGCGCGCGAGTCGACGACCCGGAGGTATGAGCACCATCCGGGTCGCGTGGGGGTCGGCCGCCGGCCCGACCGCGATGTCGTCGTTCGACGCGGCGCTGGCCGAGGCGGGCGTCCACAACTACAACCTCCTGACGCTCTCCTCGGTGATCCCCGCGGAGGCCCGGCTGGAACGCGTCGGCACCGCCCCGGACCTGGGAGCGGCAGGCGAGGCGCTCTACGCGGTCGTCGGCCGCGAGACGCTTCCGCCGGGCGCCGACGGCGAGGCCTGCGCGGGGCTGGGGTGGGTCCGCAGCGAGTCCGGCCGGGGGCTGTTCTACGAGGCCAGCGGGACCGACCCCGACGCGGTCGCCGAGGCGGTCGAGGCGGGCCTGCGCCGCGGGACGGAACTGCGCGAGTGGGCCTTCCGGGAGGAACCGGAGGTCGTCGTCGAGTCGACCCCCGCCGACCCGGCCGAGCACGCCACCGCGGTCGTCGTCGCGGCCTACGGCGGGAGCGAACCGCTGCTCGACTGACCGGGAACGGCGGGAGCCGCGGCCCGAGCGACCACGATCGATCGTGTGGGACGGCAAGCTGTACGCCTCTCCCAGGGGTTAAGACCCTGGGCCGCATACGGCCGCGGAAGAGCCCAATGTACGGAAACTCGCCGCTCGGCGACGACGGGTTGGATCCCGAGACGCTCACGCCCGACCAGCGCCGCCGGCTGGAGCGGGACCTCTCGCAGGTCGCCCACCAGACGCGGAGACTCCTCCCCGAGGAGTTCGTCGTCGGGTCGGACCTGACGGCCGGCTCCGACGGCCCCGAGGCCACCGTCGCCGTCCGTCCGCCCGTCGGCCCCGTCGTCTCGGCCGGCTACACGCCCGAGGACGCCGACGCCACGATCGACGAAGACGAACAGGCCGACCTCGCACAGGGGCTGGCCGCCAGCGCCGCCCTCCAGGTCAAACAGGCCCTCTCCAACAACGACAGCCCGGCCGCGCGATAGCGGAGGGCCCCAGTCAGTTCTCGACGGCCGCTTCTGGCGGGTTGTAGAACAGCGCGTAGCCGATGGTCCCGCTGGCCGGGACGCTCCCCACGGCCATGGCGGTCCCCCACGACCACGACAGCACGACACCGGCGAGCGCCGCGAGCGCGAGCAGCGCCGGGATCAGCGCCAGGACCGCGTCGTGGACCGACATCACACCGCGCGCGTCGCTCGCTGCTGGTCCAAGCACGTGTCAACCGTCGAGCGTAACCTAATTAAATGTTATTACTGCGTGTGCAGCGGGGGAGCGGGTGCCGCGGGAGTCGGTCAGCGAGCGGCGAGCGACGGCGTCACTTGCCCCAGAACGGGTCGCGGTTGCGCCGCTTCTCCAGGTACATGTTGAGCGTCTCGAGTTCGCTGACGGGGATGTCCTCCGAGAGCTCCTGTTCGAGGATCTTCGCGTGTTTCTCGGGGATCTCCGTCCAGAGTTCGTCCCCCTCCTCGATCTGGCGGCCGACCGTGGGGCCGTCGATGGAGACGGCCGCGCGCTCGCCGCGCCCGAGTTCGTCGACGTCCTCGCCCTCGTCCTGGATGGACTTGAGCAGCCCCACGCGCTCGGGCTCGCTGCCCTCGAACAGCGCGACGTTGGAGTTGCGTTTGAGCGTGCCGCCGAGGACTTCGACGCCGACGACGGCGGGGTCGGACTGCCGGAAGGTGTGGTCGTCGAGGATCTGGAAGCGGGCCGGCCGGGTGATGTTTTCGAGTACCTGGTCCTGCTGGGCGCGCTCGCGCTCCTCGACGAACGCCTCGTACTCCTCGACCAGCCGGTAGATCACGTCGTGGTCGAAGATCCGCACGTCCTCCTGTTCGGCCAGGTCCGCCGCGTCGTCGAGCACCTCGACGCCGAACCCGAGGATGGTGCGGTGTTTGTCCTCGTTGGCCGTCTCGGCGACGCGCACGTCCCGCGGCGCGATGTCGCCGACCTCGGCGCGGACGATGGGGATCTCCTCCTCTTCGAGCGTGGAGGCCAGCGCCTCCAGGCTCCCGAGCGTGTCGGCCTTGGCGACGACGCCCTCCTCCCCGGTCTGGACGGCGATGTCCGCGAGTTCGGCCCGGACCTCCTCGATCACGTCGTCCACCTCGCGGTCGCCGACGACCCGGATGGGCGCGCCGGCCATCGCGTCGTCGAGATCCGGCGCGGCGATCTTGATGCCGTCGGCGGCCTTCACCGAGTCGACCTGTTCGAACTGGCCCTCGGTGCGGATCTCCTCGAGCGGGCGCGGGCGCAACAGCGCGCGGACCTCGGTGACGATGGGGCTCTCGACGCCGCCGACCACGATCTGGTCGTCGGCCGAGATGGTGCCGTCGTAGATGATGGCGTCGACGGTCGCCCCGAAGCCCTGGGTGTCGGTGACCTCCAGTACCGTGCCGGCGGCGGGCCCGTCGACGTCGACGGCCATCTCTTCTTTCATGTAGCGCTGGGAGAGGCCCATCATGACGGTCAGCAGGTCGGGGATGCCCTCGCCGGTCTCGGCGGAGACGGGGACGACGCCGACGTTGTTCTGGAAGTCCTGAACCCGCCAGTACATGTCCGCCGAGAAGTCGTTGTCGGACAGATCGCCGATGAGTTCGTAGAGGCTCTCGTTGAGGTCCTGTTCGACGCGGTCGGTCTGGGCCTCGATGGTCTGCTGGGCAGGCGCGTCGGGGTTGGGGTTCCAGCCGGGCGTGGTGTCGATCTTGTTCGCGGCGACGATGAAGGGCGTCTGCGTGCGGCTGAGGATGTCGACGGCTTCGAGCGTCTGTGGCTGGAAGCCGTCGTTCACGTCGACGACGAGGATCGCGATGTCGGCCAGCGCCCCGCCCCGCGAGCGCAGCGTCGAGAACGAGTGGTGGCCGGGCGTGTCGATGAAGAGGAGGCCGGGCAGGTCGAAGTCGGTGGGGTCGACCAGTTCGCCGGCGATCTCGGAGATCACGTCGAGCGGGACCGCGGTCGCGCCGATGTGCTGGGTGATCGCGCCGGACTCGCCCTCGGTGACCGCGGAGCCGCGGATCTCGTCGAGCAGGCTGGTCTTGCCGTGGTCGACGTGGCCGAGTACGGCGACTATCGGTGTCCGAAGCGTCGCCTCGGACTCGTCGTCGGTGTCTGTCGGTTGTGAGTCTGCCATCCTATCACCACAGAAGTTCGGTTGTCTCGGATCAGCCCCGCGGGCCGGATAAGTGATCTCATCTGCCCGTGCGCGGGCCCGTCGTCGCTCGCGCGCGGCTACTCGGTGACGGTGAACGAGCCCGTCATGCCGGCCGAGCGGTGGGGGCTGCAGTAGTACTCGTACTCGCCCGGGGTCTCGAAGGTGAACGACAGCTCGTGACCCTCGTCGTAGAGGTCGCCGTCGCCGCCGGCCGTCCCCGAGAACTCGGACCCGCCCGGGGTCGTCGCGGGGCGGACGTTGTGCCCGGAGCTGTACCACACCCAGACGACCGTCTCGCCGGTCGCGATCTCGAAGGTCTCGGGCGAGAACGAAAGCCCCCCGTCGGCGACGGCGACGACCTGCGCGGCCTGCCTGGGAGTCGCCGTGGGCGTCGGCGTCTCGGTCGGCGTGGGACTCGCGGTCGGCGTCACCGTCGGCGTCGCCGCCGAGTCGGGCGTGTCGGTCGGCGTCCCGGTCGGTGTCGCCTCGGCCGTGGGCGAGGGGCTGGGCGTATCCGTCCCGGGCGTCTCCGTCGGCGTCGGGCTCTCGGTGGGCGTCGCGTCGCCGTCGGTCCCGGAGCCGTCGGTCTCGGTGCCGTCGTCCCCGCCGCAACCGGCGACGGCGGCGGCGAGCGCGGTTCCAGCCAGTCGGAGCAGGCTACGGCGGTCCATGGGCGCGCTCGGGGCTGTCGCGGAATAAACCCCGCGACGCTGCGGGTCGGTCGATGCGGCCACTCCGGGCCACTCAGCGGGCGACACCCCGGTTACTCGGTGCGCGACGCGTCGGGTTACCCGGTGCGCGACACCCCGGTTACTCGGTGCGCGACACCCCGGTTACTCGGTGACGGTGAACGAGCCCGTCATGCCGAGGTTCCGGTAGGGGTAACAGCGGTACTCGTACTGGCCGGCGACCTCGAAGGTGTGGGCGAAGGTGTACCCCTCGCCGTAGGTGGTCCCGTCGCCGCCGGGGGTGCCGGTGAACGTCGACCCCCGCGGCCGCGCGGTCGCCCGGACGTTGTGGCCGGAGCTGTGCCAGGCCCAGACGACCGTCTCGCCGGTCGCGATCTCGAAGGTCTCGGGGTCGAAGGTCGCCGACCCGTCGGCGACCGCGACGACCTGGTCGGCCTCGCTCGGTACCGGTGTGGGAGTGGCCGTCGGCGTGGCGGTCGGGGTCGCCGTGGGCGTCGGCGTCGGCTCCTCGGTGGGCGTCGCCGTCGGCGGGGCGGTCGGCGCGGCGGTCGTGGCGGTCGGCGGGTCGCTCGGCGCCGGATCGTCGTCCTGTGTCGCCGTGCCGTCACCCGATCCCAGCCCGCACCCCGGGACGAGCCCCGCGAGCGCGACGGCGCTCGCCCGCAACAGGCGTCTGCGCTCCATGGCGACGACATGGACGACCACCCGCATAATCCCGGTGGTTCCGGCGACTGTGAGCCCGCGGCGGGTCCCGACGGACCGCACAGCGGGCGTCACGCGGTCGTCAGACGGCCCCGTGGCGTTTATGGGGCCTCACTCGGTAGTCGGGGGTATGGCCGAGATACTCGCCGAGAACCTCTCCGGCAAGGCCGTCACCGGGACGGACGGCGCCGAGATGGGGATGCTGTACAACATCACGATGGACCTGGAGACTGGTCGGTTGCAGAACCTCATCATCGAGCCCAACGAGCACCTCGACAACTCGCAGTTCGAGGTCGACGAGCAGGGCCACCTCCTCGTGCCCGTCGACCGCGTCCAGGCAGTCAAAGACCAGATGATCGTCCAGCGCTAAATGTACGTCCTCGACGCCTCGGCTTTTATCAACGAGTATCACACGACCGAACAGCAGGCCACGATCCCGCTCGTCCGCGAGGAGCTCGAGGACGAGAGCGCCTACCGCTACGACGCCATGGAGGGGTCGGGCATGCACATCCACATCCCCGAGGACGAAACCGTCGAGCGGATCGAACGCGCCGCCCGCGAGACGGGCGACCTCGAGACCCTCTCGGAGACCGACATCCGGCTGGTCGCCGCCGCGTTCGAACTCGACGGCCGGCTCGTCACCGACGATTACGCCATGCAGAACGTCGCCGAGAAGCTGGAGGTGGCGGTCGAACTCATCGCCCGCGAGGGGATCACCGAGCAGCGCGACTGGCGCTTCCAGTGTTCCGGTTGCGGCCGCGAGTTCGACGAGAACCACGACCGCTGTCCCGTCTGCGGGAGCGACCTCTCCCGGAAGAACCCCGCCTGAGCCGTCGCTGGCGACCACGAACCGACCAGCGCCGACCGGAACCGACCGGCTCCGGTCGGACCGCCCTCGGTGGCTGCCCCAGCCCCGCCCACCCGCTACTGGATCTGTTCGTCGAGCTGTTCGAGCCCGGTGTCGACGAGCTGCCGGAGTACTTCCTCCTCCGTGAGGTCGTACTGCCGGGCGATCGCCTCGATCTCCCGGGCGCGGTCGTCGTCGCAGACGACCGTGTAGCGGGTCGGCATACACCCCGTATTTTCGCCCGTTCGGCTTAACTACCCGTCAGACGGCCGTCAGACTCCGATTCCTGGCAGTCGAGTCGGGGAGCCGGGTTCGGGCGCCGACGGGGGCCGTTCCGCTCACCCGCCGACGGCGCCGGTCGCCTGCAGGTACTGCAGGAGGAAGCTCATCGTGTTCCACAGCCCGTGGACGACGATGGGGACGGCGATGTTCTCGGAGAGTTCGTACAGCGTCCCGAGGACGAGCCCGAGCGCGGCGGCGACCGCGAGCGTCGAGACGACGCTGCCCTCCGAGCCCAGCAGCGCGAAGTAGTGCATCGCACCGAAGACGGTGCTGGCCAGCACGACCGCGGGGACGACGCCGTAGGCCCGGCGGAACAGTCCCTGGACGATCCCGCGGAAGAGCAGCTCCTCGGCGGGCGCGACGAACAGGAAGGTGACGGGGATCAGGTAGAGGAAGCGGACGGGGTCCTGCTGGCCCTGCGTGATCACCTGGTTGGTCGCGCTGTCGACGCCGGCGGCCTGGATGACCGCCGACAGCGCCGACGCGACGGCGAACAGGGCGACGAAGCCGGCGACGACCCAGCCCAGGTCCCGGAGCGACGGGACGGCCACCTGGAAGAACTGCTCGTCGGAGCGCCACTGGAGATAGACCGCGACGACGGCGAAGAAGCCGACGAACTGCGTGGCCGTCAGCGCGGCGTAGGCCAGCGGCGGCAGCGTCGCCGTCGACGTGACGTCGAAGCCGAGCGCGCTCAGGACCGAGCCGGCCCCGGCGATCAGGAAGGTCCCGAGGATGAACGCCGAGACCACCAGCGCGAGCGAGTGGAACAGGCTCTCGACGCGAGTCTCCATGTCGGCGACGCGGTAGTACTCCGTACCCATCTGCGTGGCCGCCGGTAGGGATTCCACGGGTTTGACTGCACCGGTCCCGCGGAGCTGTTCAGTTCGGAATGTGAGTTGAGTAGTTGGTTCTATTTGGATCGATGTGAACCGAAGGCGAGTGACCGCACTCGTCGGTGAGTGCTGAAAGTCCTCGACGCGCTCGCTAGCAGTCGACTCAACCGCACTCGACAGCAAGCGGTGAAAGCCCTCGGCGCGCTCGCGGTCGCTCAGACGACTGAACTGCGCGCGAGCGCGCCTCGCCCGTTCAGTCCACCGGGAGAGCACGCTCTCCCGAGCCCGCGCTCACACGTTCGCGCGGACACCAGGGACCGCACTGCACGGCACTGTGACCGCACCCGCCCCGCACAGCACCGCAACGGGCCACGAACCTCCCCAGCCGATTCGCTCCTGTCGTCGCTCATCCACCGTCGAGCAAGCTCCGACGAGCCTTCGTTCACACAGTTCACGAAGACCTCGCGCGACTACGGTCGCGCGCATGAACGCGCGCTCCAGCGCGCGCCGACCGCAGTTGCCCGGTAGCTGTCGACACCGAATGCTCTCACGGTTCAGACCCGCGGTGCGACTTCCTCGCCGAGGCGCTCCATACAGTCGACCATCGCGTCGGTACCGATGCCGGGGTAGTAGGTCCGCAGGATCACGTGTACGTCGTCGCCGAGCGCCTCGCGGTAGCGCTCCAGTTCCGCGACCACGTCGTCGGGCGTCCCGAAGACCGCGTCGTCTTTCAGCTCCGCGCGGCGCTCGGCGGGGAGTTCGTCGATCGCCTCGCCCTCGTACCACTCGGCGTACCGGCGCTGGAGGTAGAAGTAGCCGTCGCGCATCGACTCCCAGGCGGCCTCGCGGGAGTCGCCGACGAAGCCGTGCGCGAGGACGTACACCTGGAAGTCGCCGTCGATGCCCTCCTCGTCGCGGACGCGGCGAATGTCCTCGACGCGCTTCTCGACCCCCTCCAGCGACAGCGACGAGGGGGCACACCAGCCGTCGCCGATGCGTGCGGCGCGGCGGACGGCCGGTTTCGCGGCGCCGCCGAGGAATATCGGCGGGTCGCCCGCGGGTTCGGGCGTCACGGTCGTCTCCGGGTCGATATCGTGGAACTCCGGGTCGACGCCGACCGGGCCCTCGGACCACGCGCCGCGCAGGAGGGCGACGGCCTCCTCGGTGCGGGCGACCCGTTCGTCCGTCGGGACGCCGAAGTTCTCGAACTCGATGTCGCGGTAGCCGATGGAAAGCCCGAGTGCGAGCCGCCCGTTCGAGAGCAGGTCGACGGTGGCGGCGTCCTCGGCGAGCCGGACCGCGTCGTAGAGGGGGGCGAGCGCGATGCAGGTGCCGACGGTCACGTCGTCGGTCGCCGCGGCGAGCGCGCCCAGCGCGGGCATCGTCCCCGGGAGGTAGCCGTCGTCGGCGAAGTGGTGCTCGGAGACCCACGCCGAGGCGAGGCCGGCGTCGTCGATGGCGCCCGCGATCGTCAGCAGCTCGTCGTAGATCGCCTCCCGCGGCCGGTCGTCGTCCGGGCGGCGCTGGCAGGTGAACAGACCGGTGCCCAGGTCCATGCCGGTCCGTTGGGCGGCCGCGGTAAAATATGCCGGTGGCGGCGCCGGGTCAGTGGTCGATCCGGGTGATCTCGGCGACGGGCCACTGGCTCAACAGTTCGACGCCGTCCTCGCGGACGACGACCATCTCCTCGACGCGGACGCCCTGGCGGTCGGCCGGCGCCTGCGTCTCGACGGCCATCGTCATCCCCGCCTCGATCTCGATGGGGTGGTCGGGCGAGACGCCGCGCCAGACCAGCGGGACCTCGTAGAGCTGGAGGCCCAGCCCGTGGGCCCAGTGGTTGGTCGTCAGCTCCCAGTGTTCGTCGGCGCCGTACCAGTCGGCGTGTTCCCCTGCCATGTCGGGGAACGCTTCGGCGACCTCGTCGGTCGTGACGCCCGGTTCGATGCGGTCGAGGACGCGATAGAGACTCTCGACAGCGGTCTCGTAGGCGTCCCGTTGCGCCTCGGTCGGCTCGCCCAGCGAGAACGTCCGGTAGTAGCAGGAGCGATAGCCCAGATAGCCGACGTTGTAGAAGTCGGCGTACAGCAGGTCGCCGGGCCGCATCGCGCGGTCGGTCGTGTTGGCCTGGTGTTTCGGCCAGGTGTTCGGCCCGGAGGTGAGATACCCCCCGCCCACGGTCGCGCCGTGGCGGTACAGTTCCCGCACGGCCTCGCCCCACACCTCCGACTCGCGGGCGCCCGGCTTCGCGGTCTCTTTGATCCGCTGGAAGCCCGCCTCGCAGACTGCCGCGACCTGCCGGAGACACTCGACCTCGTCGCGGGTCTTGGTCTTCCGGGCGTCGTGCATGAGGTCGACCGCCTCGTCGACGCGAGTCTCGATCCCCCGTTCGTCGAGTGCGTCGTGCAGCTGCCGGGCGCCCACGTCGACCCCCAGCGGCAGGTCGGCGACGCCGTACTCGCCCATCGCCTCGGCGACGAGATCCGCCATCTTTCCCGCCAGAAACGCCCGTGCCGAGTCGCTGCCCGAGGCGCGCGGGACGTTCCCCAGTCCCGGTGCGGCGTGGCGGATGTCGTCGAGCCACGGGCAGTTGTACCGCTGGTTGGCGGCGTGGTCGGCGGTGTCCCAGTGGACCACGTCCCCCTCCTCGGTCAGCAGCGTGTAGTGGTCGGCGCCGCTCCCGCCGGTCATCGCCAGCCCCGTCACGTACCTGATGTTCGGGTCCGAGACGAGCAGCAGGGCGCCCAGCGGCGAG
The DNA here is from genome assembly GCF_051414055.1 of Halosimplex halobium. Lineage (NCBI taxonomy): Archaea > Methanobacteriati > Methanobacteriota > Halobacteria > Halobacteriales > Haloarculaceae > Halosimplex > Halosimplex halobium. Next base: position 74,477 of record NZ_JBLKNX010000007.1, on the reverse strand, counting down.
TCCTCCAGGCGCTCCAGCGCCCGGTCGTACCGTTCCCGGCGCAGACGCTGCACGTCGATTCGCTCCTCCCAGTCGACCGCCATCGTCCCCCGCGTCCCCGCCATGTACTCGCGGTCGTGCATACGCGAGCTTCGACCGCCGAACCCATCAAGCTACGGCAAAAATTGCGAGCGGTCCCGGGGCGTCACTCCGGCGACGGCGTCGGCGTGATCGGGCGCGTCTCGGTCGCGGTCGGCGTCTCCGTGGGCGACGACTGGTCGGTCCCTGCGTCGGGGTCGACGCGCCATCCGCTTCGGTCGTCGCGGGATCCCCTTCGGTCGTCGTGGAGGCCTCCCCGACGCGGACGGTGCGGTCCATCGACCCGTCGCGCCAGTAGAGCCCGAACCGGAGGGTGTGGGGCTCCGATGGCCCCCGCTCGCTCACGGTGTGCTCGTGGTCCCACGTCGCGGTCCCGCCGGCGGGGACCGGCAGGCGAGCCGTGGCCTCGGGCGCGTACAGCGGCGCCGAGCGGTTGAGCGCCGCCACGAACGTCCCGTCGATGCTCGCGGTATTCTCGACGGTCACCGACAGCCGGATCGTCTCGCCGGGGTCGGCCGTCTCGGGCGCCGCGAACGACTGCACCGCGAACGACGCGGGCGGTCGGGCGAGCGCGGCGACGGCCTCCCCGGTCAGCGCGCGCTCGCCGCCCGGCCAGGTTATCGTCGCGGCGTCGGCGTCGAGCGGGTTCGGGACGCGGAAGACGACCCACCCCTCGGGCTCGTCGACCGGTGAGTACGGCTCGCCGTAGTCGAACAGCGCCCACCACTGCCGCCCCACGTCGACCCGGGCGGCGTAGGACTCGCCGCCGGCGACCAGCTCGATGTCCTCGGCCAGCGGGTCCGTCCCGCCCCGTCCGTCGAGCAGTGCGACCACGTACTGCTCGTCGCGGTCGCCGTAGACGCCGAACGAGTCCGGCGAACTCGGCGCGGCCAGTTCCGGGACCGCGAACGCCTCGCGGACGAAGCCGCCCGCGGTGGTCGTCCCCGTCCCGGATTCGCCGTCCGAGGGGGACTGCGTTCCACCGGCGGTCGCAGTCGGTTCGGTCCCCGTCGGTGTCTCGGTGGGCGTCGCCGACGGGGAGCCGCCGCTCGCACCGTTCGAGTCGCCCAGACAGCCCGGGACGGCGACGGCGCCCGCCGCGAGCGCGGCGAGGAGGTCGCGTCGGTTCATACCCGAGCGGACGAGCGTCCCGGATAAGGGCCTTCAGGAGGATACAGCGGTCGTTTGAACGACTGGGTCGACGCTGCGACGGGCGGCAAGTATCGCCGGAAAGTACATCCGGCCGCCACCTCGTATGTGTGGTATGCACAAGCACATCGCGCTGCTGAACCGGCGCGAGGGGGAGCGCCACGAGGCGTTCCGCGAGCGGTGGCTGGAGGAACAGGCGCCGCTCGTCCGCGATATCGAGGGCGTCGTCCGCCACCACACGGTCGTCCCGACCGATCCAGACGCCGCCGAGTTCGACGGGATCGCCGAGCGGTACTTCGAGTCGCTGGACGACCTCCAGGCTGCGGTGGGCACGGGCGAGGACGGGGTGCGGGGGGAGGGCGGCTTGCCCGCCGTCGCCGAGCGGTCGGCGTTCGTCGGCGAGGAGGTCCTCCAGCGGGACGAGACCGGGGGCGACACCGACGGGCTCTACAAGCACTCGGCGTTTCTCGTGCGGAAGGCGGGGATGAGCCACGGGGCGTTCCGCAACTACTGGGAGACCGAGCACACGCCGCTGGCCCGCGACATCGAGGGCGTCGTCCGCTACCACACGGTGTACCCCGTCGACCCCGACGACGCCGCGTTCGACGGTGTCGCCGAGCTGTACTTCGAGTCGCTGGAGGACCTGTACGACGCGCTCGGCTCGCCCGGCTCGCGGGACTACGACCCGGGCAAGGAGGTGGCCGCGGCCGCCCGCGACGACGTGGACAACTTCCTCGCCGTCGAGGAGCGGCCACGACTCATCGGCCGCGAGACGGTCCAGTTCGACGCGACCGACCGCGAGGGGTACTGATGGGCGGCGACGGGCGACGAACCGGCGACGGGGGCGACGGTCCCGGTTCGACACGAAACGAGGGGGGCGAGTACGAGCAACAGGTCCGCGACGCCTTCCCCGAACTCGACGCGGTCACCGACGAGGACCTGTGCGAGCGGGTGGTCGAAGCATGGATTCTGGGGCTCCGACGCGGCGGCTGGCGCGACATCCACGAGATCCCCTACGCCTGGAACATCCACGAGGTGAGCAACGTCGAACACACCCGCGGCGTGACGGAGATCGCGGTCGAGGCCGCCGCGGTCCAGCGGAACCGCCACGGGGCGGCGGTCGACACCGACACCGTCGTCGCGGCCTGTCTGCTGCACGACGTGGGCAAGTGCTACGAGTACGTCGCCCACGTCGACGACGACCTGGTGGATCCGGACCCGCGCTACGCCGGCGAGGCGATCCCCCACTCGCTGTCGGGCTACGCGCTCGCCCACGAGGTCGGCTGTCCGCTCGCCGTCCAGCGGGCGATCCCGCACTTCCTCGGCGAGGTCCCCGAGCGCACGCTGGCGGCCGAACTCGTCAAGAGCGCCAACGCGGCCTCCTCGAACGCGATCACCCAGGCGACGATGGGGATCTCCCTCGACGAGTGTGTCGAGCGGTACTCGCGGACGAGCGACTGACCGGCCGGGGGGCTCGACACGGGTGACGACGCGTCCGGCCGCGAACCGGGCGGCGACGCGTACGGCCGCGAACCGGGCGGCGACGCGTACGGCCGCGAACCGGGCAGCGACGCGTACGGCCGCGAACCGGGCGCCTACCGCCGGGTTGGCCGAGCGTACCCGGGATAGCGCGCGGATTACTATCCGGGGTCGGGCCGCCGACTCCCCCATGAACCGGAAACTGGCGGCGGCGGCGCTGACCGGAATCGTCCTGCTGAGCACGGTCGGGCTCGGGAGCGCCGCGCTCCTCGGCAGTGCCCAGGCGGGCAACCAGAGTTCGACCGTCACCGTCTCGGCGACGGGGACCGTGACGGCGGAACCCGACAGGGCCGTCGTCGACCTCGCCGCGACGGCGGAGGCCGACAACGCCACCGCGGCGACGGAGCGCCTGGCGGAGGACGCCGCGACGCTCCGCGACGCGCTCGACGACGAGAACCTCTCCGTCGAGTCGGTCGCCACGACGAGCTACTCGGTCTTCCAGCGGGTCGACAACGGGACGACGACCTACGTCGCCCGCCAGTCGTTCGCGGTGACGACGACCGACACCAGCGAGGCCGGTGCCGTCGTCGACACCGCCGTCGCCAACGGCGCCGCCGAGATCGACGGCGTCGCGTTCACGGTCTCCGACGAGCGTCGGCAGGACCTGCGCGCCGACGCCATCGACGCGGCGGTCGACGACGCCCGCGTCCAGGCCGAAGCCGTCGCCGACAGCACCGGACTCGCGCTCGGGGAGGTCCGCTCCGTGTCGACGGGCGACGGGAGCGGCTTCCTCGTCGAACGGGCCGCCGACGCGGGGACGACCGTCGAACCCAGCCCCGTCAGCGTCTCCGCGACCGTCGAGATCACCTACAACGCGTCCGCCGACTGAAGACACCCCCCTCGTATTCACTGTCGAACAGCGAACACGGACAGTCAGACAGGGTCGAGCCCCCGCTCCTCGCGGAGGACGGAGACGTACTCGGAGACGCCCGCTTCGAGGTCGTACTCTGGTTCGTAGCCCAGGTCCTCGCGGGCGGGCGTGATATCGAGCGTCTGCGTCCACGGCAACTCACCCTCGTCGGAGACGGAGATGTCGGCGCCGGGCACGACGGATCGGACGGTCTCGGCGGCCTCGCGGATCGTGGCGCACTCGCCGCGGACGTTGTAGATCCGCTGTGAGAGGGCAGACTCCTCGGCGAACGCGGCCTTGCGGAACGCCTGCGCGATGTCGCGGACGTACTGCCAGTCGATGACCTGGTCGCCGTACTCCACGGCGAACGACTCTCCGACCGCGGGTTTCTCGACCAGGTCCACGAGGAACGCGGAGCCGCCGGTCTCGCGGTAGGGGCCGTAGGCGACAGTCGGGCGGAGGCCGACGTGGGAGACGCCGAACGCCTCGGCGTAGACCCGCGCCTGGTGTTCGTTGTACTCCTTGGTCGCGCCGTAGAGGGTGTCCGGGTACACCAGGTCGTCCTCCGTGACCCAGGCCGTTCCGTCGCCCCCGCTCCGGCCGCCCGCGCTACTCGCGCCGCCCCCGTCCGCGTATCGGTCCGGCGGCGCGTACACCGCCGCCGAAGACGCCCACGCGACGCGCTCGACCTGATCGGAGAGCGTGCGAGCGGCCTCGAACACATTGTTCGTCCCCCCGCAGTTCACGTCGAGGGCCGCCCGCGGGTCCGCCTCGGCCGCGTCCGTCAGCAGCGCGGCGAGGTGGACCACGTGCGTCGCGCCCGTCTCCCGGACCGTCCGGACGACGGCCGTCGGGTCGGTCACGTCGCCGCGGACCACGTCTACGTCGTCGTCGACCCCCAGTTTCGCCAGCCGTGTCTCGTCGGTCGACAGGTCGAACGCGACCACGTCGTGCCCGTGGTCGACGAGGTCCGCGGCGACGTACGCCCCGATGAAGCCGGTCCCGCCGGTCACCAGTGCCGTTGCCATACCGTCCGTTCGCCCACGAACTGGAAAAAGTTGCCGCAAGATACGGTGCTGACATTTATCCCGGAGAGCGCGACCATCCCGACTCGTGCTGTGAGAGCCACCGCGGAGCGGGTCGCGGTCGCGCGGCGCGCCGCTCCGCGGGCCGACTGCGCCGCCTGCTCGCCCTCACGTCGCGTCAGCAGCAGCCGGTGTTCACTCGTGTAGCCCGCCGACCCCCTCGTAGAACGACGACGCCAGCCGGTCGGCCATCGGTTCGTCGCGGTCGATGCGCACGTCGACGACGGTGGGGCGGTCGTCGGCTTTCGCATCTACCAGCGTCGGCTTCAGGTCCCCGGGTTCCGTCACGCGGACGCCCCGGGCGCCCATCGCCCGCGCCACCGCGACGAAGTCGGTGTCCGGGAACTCCGTCCCCGGCAACTCGTCGTCCATCTGACGGACCATCCCGAGCGAGGTGTCGTTGAGGACGACGAACGTCGGCGCGACGCCCCGCTGGACGGCCGTCTCGACGGCGGTCATCGTCATCGCGAAGCCGCCGTCGCCCGCGACGGCGACGGCGTCGCGGTCGGTCACCAGCGCCGCGGCGACCGCGGCGGGCGCGGCCCACCCCATCGCCCCGACGCCGCCGCTCCCGAAGTACGTCCGCCGGGCCGGCGTCTGGAGGTAGTTGAGCAGCCAGAAGCGGTTGTTGCCCGAGTCCGCCGTCACGACCGTCTCCGCGTCGACGACCGACTCGACCGCCGCGACGGCGCGCTGGGGCTTGATCGGCACCGCGTCCGAATCGCAGGCCGGCGCCGTGAAGTCCTCGCGGGCCGCCGCCGCGCGGTCGAGCGCCCAGCTGTCCTCGTTCGATTCGTCCGGCAGCCGGTCGGCCAGCGCCGCCAGCGTCGCCCGCGCGTCGCCGATCAGCCCCACGTCCGCGGGGTAGACCCACCCGGCGTTGCGGGAGTCCACGTCGGCGTGGCAGACCGTCTGCTCGTCCGGGCGGACGAACGACGCCGCGCCCCAGTTGGTGTCCATCGGGTTGAGCCGGCAGCCGACGACCAGCAGGGTGTCGGCCTCGCTGACCGCGCGATTGGCGCCCTCGTGGCCGAACGACCCGACGACGCCGGCGGCGCGGTCGTGCGTCTCCGCGATGGTCGACTTCCCGAGGTAGGAGGTCGCGACGGCGGCGTCGGCCGCCGCGGCGACCGCCTCGAGCTCGTCGTAGGCGTTCGCCGCGTGGACGCCGTTCCCGGCGAGGATCACGGGTCGTTCGGCCCCGTCGAGCGCCGCCACCGCCCGGTCGAGGTCGCCGTCGACCGGGCGGGCGTCCCACGTCCGGGCCTGCGCCTCGTCGTCCCACAGCGGCGGAGTGGGATCGTCGGGCACCTCCTCGGTCACGGCGTCGCCGTCGAGGACGACCGCGCAGGGCCCCGGCCGACCGGCGGTCGCGTGCTTGAACGCCAGCTGGAGACTGCGAACCGTCTCGGTCGGCGTCCGCGGTTCCCAGTGCTCTGCGGTCACCCCGTCGAGGATCGACGGGAGGTCGAGGCCGCCGTAGTCGCCGCGGGATTGCTGGTACGGTGCGAGCGTCGCGTATTCGCCGCGCTCGCTCGCCTCCGTGATCACGACCATCGGCGACGAACCCAGCCGCGCCTCCATCTGACCGATGGCGCCGAGGCTCCCGATCCACGGGCCCTGGCCGGCGAGCACGCCCGGATCGCGCGTGATCCGACCGGCGGCCTCGGCCATGACGCTGGCCTCGCGTTCGTCGCGCGGCCGGACCACTTCGATGTCCGACTCCCCCAGTGCGTCGAATACCTCGATCACGCGCCCGCCGGGATAGCCGAAGACGTACGCCACGTCGAGCGCTTCCAGCGTCGCGACGATCCGCTCGGCCGTGTTCATGCCATCGAGTACCACGGCGACGGCCTTGGTAGTTCCGCGCGCCGGGACACCCCGGGCTTCCGGCGGCAGGGATTTCCCGGACGACGGCGTAGACGGCGCCGTGAGGGGCGACCCGACCGTCGCGGGCGTGCTACTGGCCGCGGGCGACAGCCACCGCTTCGGCGAGCGCGACAAACTGCTCGCGACGCTCGACGGCGAACCGCTCGTCCGTCACCCCGCTCGAACGCTCGTCGAGGCCGACATCGGCTCGACCGCGGCCGTCGTCGGCCCGGAGTCGCCGGCCGTCGCCGATGCGCTCGCCGGCGTCGGCCTCGCGGTCGTCGAGAACCCCGACGCGGCCGCCGGGCAGGCCACGTCGGTCCGGTGCGGTGTCCGATGGGCCCGCGACCGGGCCGACGCGGTCGTGTTCGCGCTCGGCGACATGCCGCGGGTCGACCCCGGGACCGTGGACCGGCTCGTCGCGGCCTATCGGGCGGGCCGCGGGTCCGCACTCGCGGCGGGCTACGACGGCCAGCGTGGCAACCCGGTCCTCTTCGACGGCCGGCACTTCGACGCGCTCGCGGCCGTCGAGGGGGACCGTGGCGGACGCGCGGTCTTCGAGGGCGCCGACGACGCGGCCGTCGTCGAGACCGGCGACCCCGGGGTCCGCACGGACGTGGACACGCCCGCCGACCTCGCCGCGCTCCGGGAGTGAGCCCGTCGCCCCGGTGACCGTTCAGAGCACGTCGGTGTCGACCAGCGAGACGACCTCGCCCACGTCGTGCTCGGCGGCGTACTCGTAGACGACGTGGCTGGCCGCCACGTCCTGGATGGCCAGGCCCGTCGAGTCGAAGACGGTCACGCCGGTCTCGGGCGTGCGCCCGGGCTTCTCGCCGACGACGATCTCGCCGAGTTCCCCGTGGATGTCCGCGTCGGAGAGGGCGCCCTCGCTCCAGGGGACGTTGATCTCCCCCGAGTGGGTGCACTGCTCGTAGTCGTCGATGACGAGCGTCGCGTCCAGCAGGATCTCGTCGGCGATCTCGTGTTTCCCGGCGGCGTCGGCGCCGATTGCGTTGACGTGGGTGTGGTCGCCGACGCTGTGGACGATCGGCTCCTCGACGGGTGTCACCGTCGAGAGCACGTCGCAGCGGGCGGCCTCCTCGATGGTCCCGCCGCGCACGTCGAACCGGTCCTCGAACGCGGCGACGAACTCGTCGACCGCCTCCTGGTCGCGGTCGGCGACGACGACCTCCTCGATGGGCCGGACGGTCGCGACCGCCTCCAGTTGCGTGTACGACTGCACGCCCGCGCCGACGATGCCCATCGTCCGGGCGTGCTCGACGGCGAGGTGGTTCGTCGCGACGGCCGCAGCGGCGCCGGTGCGCTTGCGCGTTATCGTCGTCCCGTCGAGCAGCGCGAGCGGGAAGGCGGTCTCGGGGTCGGAGTAGACGACGGTGCCCATCACCGTCGGGAGGTCGTGGTCGGCGGGGTTGTCGGGGTGGACGTTGACCCACTTGACCGCCGCGGCGTCCCACTCGCCGGCGTCCAGGTACGCGGGCATCGACCGGAAGTCGCCGTTGTACGCCGGCAGGTCGATGTAGGTCTTGGCGGGCATCTGCGTGTCGCCCCGCGCGTCGGCGGCGAAGGCGTCCTCGACCGCGGAGACGACCGCCGGCATCTCCGCGGCTTCCTCGACGGCGTCGGGGTCCAGAAGTAGCGTCTGCATACCGTGTATATAAATCCTGAACTCACTTCAATCGGTGTGGAACCACGGGCACCTGTATCTCTGAAATCCACTCGCGGGCGTCGTTTTGCTTAGCAGCCGGTCGTGATCGGAGCGTATATATTTGATCTTCCCGGAGGCTTGTTTTGAGCACAAGACATTCATAAGATGTTTGTCTTAGCGTGTAGAGCAGGGCGCTAAGCAAAATGAATCCACCGACGCTTCCGGGTCGGGCTCCGGGTACGTACGTACCGTACGGTCGCCGGTCGTACTATCGTCCGGACCCACTCCCGCCCGAAGCCAACTTCGAGTTCGACGACGATTTCAGGGACGCATTGCAGGAGACGATCTTCCAGCTGGGGAGGCTCGACGGGATCAGTCGCGAATCGCCGGCCAATCCGCTCCTGTACACGACACTCGTACGCAGGGAAGCGGTCGAGTCGACGCTCATCGAGGGCGGTCAGCTCACGCTCGAGGACGTGTTTCGGCGCTCGGAGATCGAAACGGGTTCGACGGTAGAGAAAGACATTCAGGAGGCGCTCAACTACGAGCGCGTCGTTCGAAAGGGGGCAGAGGAAGTCGAGGAATCCGGGGAAATAACCGTAGCGCTACTGAAAGACCTGCACTCGGAACTTCTGGAGGATGTCCGCGGCGAAACCGAGCCGCTCGGGGAGTTCCGGACGGATCCGACCCACATCCCGTCGCCGGAAGCGGGCATCGAACCGTTCGTTCCACCCGCGCCCGACCACGTGGACGGACTGATGGAAAACCTCGAAGATTTCATGCAGTCGGGGAGCGAGCACCACGACCTCGTCAACGTCGGTATCGTCCACTACCAGTTCGAGACGATACATCCGTTCGCCGACGGGAACGGGCGCCTCGGTCGCATCCTCATAACCCTGCAGTTGATCCGGAACGGGTTCCTCTCCAGACCGTACCTGTATCCGAGCGCCTACTTCAACAGACACAAAGTCGAGTACGCGAAGCGGATGCGTGCCGTCAGCGAGCGCGGAGAGTGGGAGCCCTGGCTGGAGTTCTTCGTCGAGGGAATCCGGGCGCAGGCGAGCGAAGCCGTGGAGCGAACCGAGCGGTTGCAGGACCTCCGCCAGCGCTACGAACACCAGTACGGGCACGGGAAGACCGCGGCCGACAGGCTCGCGTTGCGACTCTTCGAGCAGCCGTATCTCACGGTCGCGGAGGCGGCCAACATTCTGGAGATGTCGGAGCAGTCGGCCAGAAACGGGATCACGGAACTCGTCGACCAGGGCGTACTCGAGGAGGTGACCGGGAAGGAGCGATACCAGGAATTCAAGGCTGTCGACATCTTCGACGTTCTCAACGAACCGCTTGAATAGACGCGCAGAGATGCGCCGAACTGACCGTGCAGCGGGTCACTTCTCCGCCTGACGTTCCGCCGCCGCGCACGCAGACACCCAACCGGCCCAACGGATCCCGATCCCGCTGCAGGGGGAACAGTTTTCCCGCTACTTGGTGTACGTTAACACGGGTGACATACCCATGTACACAGTCCTGCTGCCGGTCGACATGGCGGAGTCGCGGGCGACGGCACAGGTAGAGACGGCGATCGGGTTGCCCAGCGCGACCGAGGACGTCGAGGTGAAGCTGTTGCACGTGTTCCGGGAGGCCGACCGGGCCGAGGAGGCGTCACCGCTCCAGCTCAGGGCGGGCGAGCACGCCTACGAGCGCCTTGAGGAGGCCGGCCTCGACGTGGAACCGATGACCCGGTACGGCGACCCGGCCTCGGGTATCCTGGCGGCCGCGGACGAGGCGGACGCGGACATGATCCTGCTCGGCGGGCGCAAGCGGTCGCCGCTCGGGTCGGTCCTGTTCGGCAGCGTCAGCCAGGAGGTCACGCTCGACGCCGAGCGGCCCGTGGTCGTCACCGGCGACCGCGAACAGCAGCACATCCCGAGCCACCGCTGTCAGAGCTGCGGCGAGGAGTACTACACCGACGACGACATGACGATCCCCTCGTGTCGCAACTGCGGCGGCACGAAGGTCGAGCGCGTCGGCGAGGAGTCCGAGGAACCGGCGCCGACGGCGTAACGCGGCCCGAGAACGGGAAGGACGATCAGCGAGCGGTACGGCGGTCGACGGGTAAGCATCCGGCGCCGAAGCGCCGGTTCGCCGTCAGAGCAAAGCTCTGACGAGCCTGCGGTCGTTCGCGGTGCTCACTCCCGCAGACACCGGACGCGAGGGAGCGAAGCGACCGACGCGTCCAGCTTTTTTCCCCAAGTTTTTCGAGCGGAGGATTCCCACAGCGCGCCTCCGGCGCGCAAGGAACTCTCCGCTCGAAAAAGTGGGCTTACATCATGCCGCCCATGCCGCCGCCCATGCCGCCCATGCCGCCGCCGGGGCCGCCGGGGCCGCCCTCGTCCTCGTCGCCCTCGGTCGAGAGGTCGCCGGCGGCGATGATGTCGTCGATCTTCATGACGAGGTTCGCAGCCTCGGAGGCCGAGGAGACGGCCTGCTCCTTGGCGTGGGCGGGTTCGACGACGCCGGTCTCGAAGGTATCGACGACCTCGCCCTCGTGGACGTCGAGGCCGGCGTGTTCGTCGCCGTCCTCGTGGGCGGCGCGCAGGTCGACCAGCGTGTCGATGGAGTCGAGGCCGGCGTTCTCGGCGAGCACGCGCGGGACGAGCTCCAGCGAGTCGGCAAAGGCCTCGACGGCCAGCTGCTCGCGGCCCTCGACGGAGTCGGCGTAGTCGCGGACGCGGCCGGCGAGTTCGACCTCGGTGGCGCCGCCGCCCGCGAGGACGCGCCCGTCGGCGACGGTGGAGGCGACGACGTCGAGCGCGTCGTTGACGCCCCGCTCGAGCTCGTCGACGACGTGGTCGGTCGAGCCGCGCAGCAGCAGCGTCGCACCGTGGCCGCTGCCCTCGACGTAGAACAGCTCGTCGTCCTCGTCGCGGGTGACCTTGCCCTCGGTGATGTCGTCGGCGGTGACGGAGTCGATGTCCGAGACGATGCGCGATTCGAGCACCTCGGAGACGAACTCGATGTCGGACTTCTTGACGCGGCGGACCGCCAGGATGCCCTCCTTGGCGAGGTAGTGCTGGGCCATGTCGTCGATGCCCTTCTGGCAGAAGACGACGTTGGCGCCGGCGTCCTTGATGGTCTCGACCATCTCCTGGAGCCGCTCCTCCTCCTGCTCGATGAAGTCCTGGAGCTGGTCGGGGCTATCGAGGTTGAGCTGGGCGTCCGTCTCGGTCTCCTCGACCTCGATGGGCGTGTCGAGCAGGAGGACGTTGGCGTCCTCGACGGTCTCGGGCATGTCGCTGTGGACGGCGTCCTTGTCGATGATGCCGCCCTCGAGCAGGTCCGACTCGGAGACCGCGCGGCCCGTCTGGGTCTGGATGTTGAGGAACTGCAGGTCCGGGACGTGGCTGCCGTCGTCGGCCTCGACGGTGACCGCCTGGATGGCCTCGACGACCAGGTCGACGAGCACGTCCTTGTTGAGCTCGGCGCCCTTGCCGGTCATGGAGGTCTCGGCGACCGACTTGAGGATCTCCTCGTCGCTCGGGTCGACCTCGGTGGCGATCTCGCCGATCTCCTCTTTGGCCTTGCTGCTGGCCATGTTGAACCCGCGGATGATCGAGGTGGGGTGGATGTCCTGCTCGAGCAGGTCCTCGGCGTTCTTCAGGAGTTCGCCCGCGATGGCAACTGCCGTCGTCGTGCCGTCGCCGGCCTCGTCCTCCTGGGCCTCGGCGACCTCGACGATCATCTCCGCGGTCGGGTTGTCGATGTCCATCTCGGTGAGGATGGTCACACCGTCGTTCGTGACGGTTACGTCGCCGAGCGAGTCGACGAGCATCTTGTCCATCCCCTTCGGCCCGAGTGTCGACCGGACCGACTCGGCGACCGCCCGCGCCGCCGAGATGTTGTGGCTCTGCGCGTCCTTGTCCTTCATGCGCTGGGAGTCCTCGCCCAGAATAATCATGGGCTGACCCTGCATTCGCTGCTGACTCATGTTCATCCGGGAGTATGAATGTGCTTCTATATAAATTTGGGTGTTCGAGGCCGTTCGTCGACGCCGCGAGAGCCCGGCTGTATCTCCGGATTCCCGGCATATCGAGTCCGCTACCCGGTTTGCGTGTGTTACACCGTACCAACGTCTTCCGACGGGAAGTGATGGGGTTTATATGTCGGCAGCGAAAGACGAGTGGCCGGCGGGGCGCGTGTCGGGCCGGCGCGGCGGATCAGTCGACCGGTTCCTTCCAGTGGACGACGACGACGCCGACGACGAACGCGTCGGTCGTGTCGGTGTCGCGCTCGACCCTGATGGTGTTCTCGCCCTCGACGAGGTCGATGCCGGTGAGCGTGTCCATCCACTGCTGCCAGCCGTCGGCGGGCGGGATGTCGAACCCGGAGAGGGCGACGCCGTTGACCCGGATCTCGTGGCCGTACTCCTCGACGTCGTAGGCCTGGAGTTCGAGGTAGGCCTCGGTCGCGTCGTCGGTCGGCACCTCGAAGGTCAGCTCGTCGGTCTCGTCGCCGACGAACTCGGCCCACGGGACGGCGAGGCTCTCCTCGTTCTGGCCGAGGTGTTGCTGGAACGGGACGAGCGCGTAGTTGGGGCGGCGGTCTCCCATACCGGACAGTGGGCGTCAGCCGATTTATATGTCCGGTCCGGTGATGCCCAGATCTCCGCCGCCGGCCGCAGGCGAACACGTTCGGCCACAAGCCGACGAGTTCGGGGGCCGTACGCTCGGGCATGAGCGCGATCCCGGGCGAGGTCGACACCGACCGCCAGCCCCCGATGACGGTCCCGCTCCGGCACTTCCTCGTGGGGCTGGCGCTGCTCGTCGCCGGCGGCGCCGTCGGCGTCCTCGACGCGGTGGGGACGCTGTCGGGACTGTCCGGCCTGGCACACGTCCACCTCCTGCTGGCGGGGTGGGTCTGCGTGACGATCATGGGCGCGATGGTGCAGTTCGTCCCCGTGTGGTCGAACGTCGCGCTGCACTCGCGACGGCTGGCGACCGCCCAGCTGTGGCTCGTCGCCGCCGGCGTCGCCGGGATGGCCGCCTCGTTCTCGACCGGCGCGCTCGGCTGGGTCCACGCCTTCGGCGGCCTCGCCCTGCTGGGGTTCTGGACGTTCGTCTACAACGTCGGTCGGACCCTGCTCGGCGCCCGCCCCTGGGACGTGACCGAGCGCCACTTCGCGCTCGCACTCGCCTTCTTCGCCGTCGTCCCCGCGATGGGGTTCGCCCTCGCGATGGACTACTCGGTCCTCTTTCTCGCCGACTCGCCCGTCAGCCGCGTCCGGCTGGCCGCCGCCCACGCGACACTCGCGGTCTTCGGCGCCGTCCTCACGACGGTGCTGGGCGCGCTCTACCAGCTCGCCACGATGTTCACCCAGACCGAGCTCCACGGCGTCGACACTCACCTCCGGCGCTTCGAGGAAGTAGGCTACCCGGTCGGCGTGCTCGCGCTTGCGACCGGGCGGCTGCTCGGGTCGGCGCCGCTGGCCCGCGTCGGCGGCCTGCTCGTCGCCGCCGCGCTCGGCGGGTTCGCCGTCGTCCTCGGGCGCAAGCTCGTCGAGACCTCCGTCGAGCGGACGCCGATGCTCACGCGCTACGCCGTCGCCGCCGTCGCGATGGCCGCGTGGGCCGTCCTCGCCGGGCGCGCGTGGCTCGCCGACCCGCTGGCTCCCTCGGCGCTGTTCGGCGGCGGGCCGGTCCACCTGCTCGTCTTCGGCGTCGTCGGCTTCGTCGTTCTCGGGACCCTCTACCACGTCGTCCCGTTCATCGTCTGGGTCCACCGCTACAGCGACCTGCTGGGGTACGAACAGGTCCCGATGATCGACGACCTCTACGACGACCGCCTCGCCGCCGCCGACTTCGCCTGCGTCACCCTCGGGACTGTCGGCCTCCTCGCGGCCACCGTGCTCGACCTCCCCGCGACCGTCACGGCGGGCTCGGGCGCCCTCGCGACCGCGGGCTTCGCCCTGTTCGCCGCGAACCTGCTTGTGGTCGTCCGCGAGCACAGCCCTCACCCCCTCCGCGGCGTGCTCGTCTCCCGGCTCGGGGAGGGCGGAACAGTCGCGGACGAACCCGACGACGCGCCCGCGACCACCGAGGACACCGCGCCCTGAGACGAGTGGGACTCCCGCCACTGGCGCGCGCTGTCGCGCGCTTTCGTGCGCGCGACGGAACTGCGCGAGGTCTTCTCGAACTCGTGAGAGAAGGCTCGTCAGAGCTTGTCTCTGACGGTGGATGAGCACCGCAGCCTGCGAGCAGCGAGGGACCGGAGGTCCCTCGGGCCATGCGGGCGACGCTCGGGTCGCCCGCAGACAGCGCAAGAGGTTGGGGAGGTGTGAGGTCCCCTGCTGTGCTGTGGGGTCGCGGTGCTGTGCTGTCCTGGCGGACTGAAAGGGCGAGGCGCGCTCGCGCCGAGGGCGTTCAGCGCTCGCTGTCGGCTGAGCCGGGTCTGCTGAAGGGTTTCCGCGGACCGAACCGCCGGATCGACCACCGCACCGAGCCGCCGACAGGTATTTGCCCGCGGATCCGAACCTTCGGACGATGCGTCGGTTCCCGGTCGCCCTCGCAGCCCTCCTCCTCGTCGGCGCGGCGGCGACACTGGCACTCACCGGCAGCCTGCCGGTCGGCGACAGCGCGACGAACGACACGGTCGGCGCCCCCTCCAGCGGCCCGGCCACGGCGACGCCCCCGAGCGATACCGACGGTGACGGCCTCACCGACGGCCGCGAGCGCGACCTCGGGACGAACGCCACCCTCGTGGACACCGACGACGACGGACTCGCGGACGGCCGGGAGGTCGACCTCGGAACCGACCCGACGGTCGCCGACTCGGACGGCGACGGCCTCGCCGACGGGGCGGAACTCGACCTCGGAACCGACCCACTGACCGCGGACACCGACGACGACGGACTCGCGGACGGCGCGGAACTCGACCTCGGCACCGACCCGACGGTCGCCGATACCGACGACGACGGGCTGGCGGACGGTCGGGAGGCCGAACTGGGCGCGAACGCGACCCTGGCAGATTCCGACGGCGACGGCCTCGAAGACGGCCAGGAGGTCGAACTCGGGACGGATCCGACCCGCGCGGACACGGACGACGATGGACTCACTGACGACCGCGAGCGCGACCTCGGAACGAACGCCACCCTCGCGGACACGGACGGCGACGGCCTCGAAGACGGCGCGGAGGTCGCGGGGGCGACCGACCCGCTGGTCGCCGACACCGACAGGGACGGGCTCGAAGACGGCCGCGAGCGCGACCGCGGGACGAACGCCACGGACCCCGACACCGACGACGACGGCCTCGCCGACGGCCGGGAGGTCGAACTCGGGACGAACGCCACGGACCCCGACACGGACGGCGACGGCCTCGCCGACGGCCGGGAGGTCGAACTCGGGACGAACGCCACGAACCCGGACACGGACGGCGACGGCCTCGCCGACGGGACCGAACTCGACCGCGGGACGAACGCCACGGACCCCGACACGGACGGCGACGGCCTGGCGGACGGCCGAGAGGTCGAACTCGGCGGCGACCCGCTGGTCGCGGACACGGACGGCGACGGCCTGGTCGACGGCCGGGAAGTCGAGGTCGGGACGAACCTCACGCTCGCCGACACGGACGGCGACGGCCTCGCCGACGGGGCGGAGGTCGCGGGCGTCACCGACGGCGGCGCCCGCCTGCCCGGCGCCGACCCGCTGCACAAGGACCTCTACGTCCAGATCAACGTCAGCGAGAACGCCGAGGCGTTCGACGCGGGCGAACTCGCCGACCTCCGCGAGGCGTGGGCCGAGATGCCCGTCTCGAACCCCGACGGCGAGTCGGGGGTCGCCGTCCACGTCGACCAGGGGTCGCTCGACCGTTCCATCACTGTCGACGACGACCGCGACTACGCGGCGCTCAAGCGCCACTACGACAGCGAGTCGTTCATGGGCAACCGCAGCGGCGTCTACCACCTCGTCACCGTCGTCGAGGTCGACGCCGAGTGGGCCGGCCGCGCCCCCGCGCCGGGCACGTTCGCCGCCGTCGCCACGCGGTACCACACGGAGTTCGACGGGACCAGCTACCGGACGTTCATCGCCGTCCACGAACTGCTGCACAACGTCGCCGGCCGCCTCGACGAGGCCAGCCGCTGTCCCGGCGAGTACGACGGCCGCAGCGGCGCCTACCACACCTGCGACGGGTATCTCAGCTACGACGACCCCGCCTCGGCGCAGTTCCTCTCCGAGTCCGTCGCCGCCGAACTCGAACGGGATGGCCTGCTGAAGGGATCCGACCCGACCCGATAGGAACGAGGGCCCCGCCCGACCCGACAGGGTAGGAGAGCCCCGCCCGACCGGATAGGGTGCGAGGGCTCCCGCCCGAGCCCACCCCCGGAGAGGGAGAGGGCCGTCGCCACGCATTTCTCCGGACGGTCCCAAGCCCGGCCATGGCCGACCCGCCCGGCAACCCCGCGGCGCGGGAGAAGGGCTACTGCCCCTGCTGTGGCTACCGGACGCTCTCGCCCGGACGACCGGGTTCCTACGAGCGCTGTCCGGTCTGCGACTGGCTCGACGACCCCATCCAGTTTTCCGACCCCGAGTTCGTCAGCGACACCAACCACGTCAGCCTCGCCGAGGCCCGCTCCAACGTCCGCGAATTCGGCGCCTGCGTCGAGGGCGCCGCGCCCAGTACGCGCGAGCCAACGGCCGACGAGCCCCGGGACCCCAACTGGCCCTACGAGCGCGAGGAGTGAGCGGGGCGAAACCGGCCGGAGCACGGCGGGCCGCGGCGGGACCGTGCCACGTCGACCCGTCACGGACCCGAAGGCTTATTCGCGAACGCGGCGGAGGAACGTGCCACGATGGACGTATCGCGCGGCAGCGCCCTGGCCCTGCTCGGCGTCGGCCTCTTCCTCGCGACGATGGTCGTCGGCGCCGCGACCGCCCCCTCCGGGTCGACCGGCGGCGTCGACGAGTCGACGACCCCGACGGCCTTCCCGAACGGCACCGACGCGCCGTCCGACCCCGGCGGGACGGCCACCCCCTCGGAGACGCCCGCCGCCGACGAGCCCCAGACGCTCGTGGGCAACCAGGGCGGGTGGGTGACTCACGGCAGCGTCATCGCCTTCGACGGCCGGGAGGTGGTCTGGCGCAACACCAAAGCCGACGGCTACTTCGAGGTGAGCAGGCTCGACGACGGGCGCGTCCTCGCCGCCTTCGCCAACGAGAGCTCCGAGGACTGCGGCGAGCTCTCCCCGCCCTGCGCCCGGACGGGCTACCGGATCCTCGAACCCGGCAGCGGGGACATCCGCTCGGAGTACAGCTTCCCCGTCGGGTCGATCACCAACAGCGAGGTCCACGCCGCCGACGCCACCGACGACGGCATCGTCTACGTCGACATGGACGCCGAACGGGTCGTCGTGGTCGAGAACGACACCGAGGTCTGGGAGTGGCGCGCCAGCGAACTCTACGAGGCGCCCGAGGACCCGACGAGCCGCGACTGGCTGCACATCAACGACGTGGACACCATCGGCGACGGCCGCTTCCTCGTCTCGGTGCGCAACGCCAACCAGATCCTGATCGTCGAGCGCGGCGAGGGCGTCGTCGAGGTCATCAACGAGGACGACGGGTCGAGCGACGCCAACTGTCTCACGGACGGCCGGCTCTACGACGCCGACGGCGACGGGGACGTGCGCTGTGGCGACCCGAGCGTGATCAAAGAGCAGCACAACCCGCAGTGGCTCGGCGACGGCGCGGTGCTGGTCGCCGACAGCGAGAACGACCGCGTGGTCGAGCTCCACCGGACCGACGACGGCGACTGGGAGCCCGTCTGGGCGGTCGACCGCGCGGGTGGCATCGAGCTCACGTGGCCCCGGGACGCGGACCGGCTGCCCAACGGCAACACCCTGATCGCCGACTCGCGCAACCGGCGCGTCGTCGAGGTCAACCCGCAGGGCGAGGCGGTCTGGAACGTCTCCGTCGGCGCCGCCGCGCGGACGGGCCCCGGCATCGTCTACGAGGCCGACCGGCTCCCCTACGGCGAGTACGCCGGCAGCTACGACGGCGCGTCGACGGCGACCGACGCGAACGGGACCGCGACGCCCGCGGACGCGACGCAGACGAAGACGCCCCTGCCGCGGATGACCGCCGCGAACGGCTCCGGCGCGCTGACCGCGCCCGACGACGACATCCCGCTGCTCTCCGAGGCGGTCGCGGGCATGCAGGGCACCTTCGCCTGGGTCCCCATCTGGTTCGGCGAACTCCACCTCGCCGCGACGGCGCTCGGCGTCGTGTTCGTCCTCGTCGGCGGCGTCGACCACCTGCTCGCGGCGCGCGGTATCTCGCTGCCCGGACGGGAGTAGGCGACCCGCCCGCGAATGGCCGAGTATCGACCCGTTGCCGCTCCCCGGGCCTACTCTCCCACGGTCATCGACAGCTCGTCGAAGGCCATGAACGCCGTCTCGTAGCCCTCGTGGCGGGCGATCTGCGGGACCCCGTCGACCGCGATCGTCAGGTCGTCGCCCGACTGCACGTCGGCGACGGCGCCGTAGTGGTACCCCAGGTCGGGGTGGACTGTCGGGGTGAGCGAGCCGTCGTAGCGGGTCGTCCCGCCGCCGGAGACCGTCGCCGACAGCGACGCCTGCGGGACCGGGTAGCCGTTGTACGGCGTCCGCATCGAGACGGCGAGATACGGACGGTCGCCGTCGGCGTCGCCGCCCGGTGTCGCCGTCGAGTCCCCCGCGGAGACCCCCTCGGGCGGCGACGCCAGCCGCGAGACGACGAACCGGGCGTCACCACTGGCCCCCTCGCCGACGACGGTCCCCGGGAGGTCACCGGGCGCGGGCGTCGACGAGACGGGCATCATATCCATCGACATCGGGTCGAGCGCGTCCCGTTCCCCTTGCCGGTCGGGGAGCCGCTCGTAGGAGATCTCCTCCAGCGCGGACTGCGAGAACTCCAGCGTGAACGAGGCGGTGCCCAGCTCGCCGAAGCGACCGGCGAGCGGGCCGGCCCGACGGGTGGGGAGCGGCGGGACCGTCACCTCGACCTCGTAGGTACCGTCGCCGTCGAGTTCGAGGTTGTCGCCGGCGTGGACGCCCATGTTCTGGGAGAGCATCGGCCACAGCGACTTGCCGCTGGTGAGCCGCTCGCCGTCGCGAGTGATCGTCGCCGTGACCGACCCGTGGGGCAGGACGGTCATCGTCTCGGGGTCCCAGACGGTCGTCATGAGGTGCAGCGAGTCCGACCCCTCGATCTCGACTTTCTCGGTGCTGTCGCCGCTGACGAGCCAGAAGCGGTGGGGGTAGCTGTAGGTCAGCGCGACCCGGAAGTCGCCCGCCGACGCCACGCCGACCATCGCCATCCCCTCGGCGTGGCTGGGGACGTAGACGGCGTCGGGGCGGTCCTCGACCAGCGGGGGCGACCGCGCCGACCGCGTCTGGAAGAGCGACCGACACCCCGCGAGCCCCACCGACGCCGCGGCGGCGCCCGCGGCGAGAAAGCGTCGTCTGTGCATACCCGGGCCTAATCGCCGTACCCAAAAGCGGCTTCTGGTTGGGCTCTCGAAAGCCGGCGGTCCCATTCCGGGAGTCGGCGGACGCTTCCGACGACCGGTCCGACCGCGCCCGTCACTCCCCGGGGTTCGGCGCCGGGAGCGCCCGCGACTCGCGGGGCGGGAGGAGGTAGTTGCCCCGCCGGCGGACGTTGATGTACTGGAGGATGCCGTTGTTGGCGCGCTGGCCGACCGCGCCCTCGGCGGCGGCGTCGGTGCCGTTCATCGCCTCGCGAGTCTTCACGAAGTCCGATATCGACTCCTGCAGCGCGAGGAAGTGCAGGCCCGCGCGGTCGCCGTCGGTCGAGTCGAAGTCCCGCCGGAGCATGACCGGGCGGCCGTCCTCGCGGGCGCGGGCGTTCTTCTGGGCGTGGCCGACGACGCCGTCGCGGGCGTCTTCTTCGACCGTCTCTGCGCAGCCGCCGACGCCGCTCGAATTGCCGAGGTTCTCGCCGGTCCCCTCGATCACGTCGTTCTCGGCGTGGGCCGGGCAGAACATCGACGCCTCGCGGTGCTCGCGGCTGTCCTGCTCGTACCACTGGGTGAGGTTGAGGTCCATCGAGGAGACGTGCTGGGTGGTCCCGCCGGCGAACGGCCCCTCGCCGATGGTCACCCGGTCCTCGGTCGCCTGGGTCTTCTCGAAGCCGGATTTGAACCCCATGTACAGCGGCGCGTCGTCGGGGACCGGCTCCGAATCGGGGATCCCCGCCACGTCCTGGTTCTCGGCGGGGAGGCCCTCGCCGATGAAGCCGGTCCGGCGCGCACGGCCGCCCTCGGCGAGGCTGGCGCGCTCGAAGACGCCGTCGAAGGTGGCGTCCATCCCGTAGCCGTTCACCTCGTCGCGCTCGCCCAGCAGCCCCTCCTCGGCGGCCAGCAGGGCCGAGCCGTAGTCGCTGGCGAGGTGGACCACGGCGTCGGGTTCGTCGGCCACTGGGTTCTCGAACGGCGCGAGCGGCTCCGGAGCCGGCAGGTCGACGCTCTCCGGGAGGCTCCCCTCGAAGCGGTCGAAGTAGGCGGGGGCGTAGCCGACCGTGAACAGGAGGCCGATATCGCCCTCCTCGGTACTGCGAGGGTAGGCGCGTTCGAGCGACCGGAGCGCGGTCTCGACGGTCTCGCGGTCGGTGTCCGTGGGCGTCCCGTCGCCGGCGTAGTCAAGGTAGAGCAGGAGGTGGTGTTTCGGCGGGACGTGGTTGCCGTGCTCGTCGGTGCGGAGGGCGTCGTTCCAGGCGTGCTGGCGGCGGGGCAGCCCCGAGAGGTCGTCGGGCCCCTGCGGGAGGTCGGGGCTCTCCCGGCCCAGGCAGGCCGACAGCGCCGCGGCCCCGCCGATGGCGACGGCGGCCTTGACGAACTCCCGGCGCGAGACCCCGCGCTGGCGACTCTGTGGCATCGGCGACTCCTAGCGACTGGTCCGACAAGGGGGTTCTGGTCGGCCAGTCGAAAGCGGTCGGGGCCGACGTTCCCGGGTCCGACCGGCGCGGCGACCGCGCCGGCGACCTACTCGGCGAGCAACCGGTCGACCAGCCGCGTGAACCGGTCGACGAGCCGCTCGGGCAGCGACGGCTCGACCGTCCGGAGCAGTTCGGCGGTCTCCTCTGGTTTCTCGAGCACGAGCGTCACGCGGCCGCGCTCGTCGCGGCGCTTGGCGACGAGGTCGAGGTCGGTCAGCCGGTCGAGGTGCCACTCCAGCGTGCTCCGGGCGACCCCGACGCCCTCGGCCGTCTCGGCGGCGGGCGTCGGGCCGTTCCGGAGGAGGAAGACCACGATGTCGGCGGCGGTCTCGCGGCGGAGGACCGCCAGCGCGCGCCGCTCGAAGGCGCCGCAGTCGGGCGGGTAGTAGTGGGTGCGGCCGTACAGGTCCGCGGCCACGACGCGGTCGTCGAGCTTCCGCAGGTGGTACTGGACCTGCCCCGGCGCGAGGTCGAGCTGGCGGACGAGTTCGCTGAAGTACACGCCCGGGTTGTCGGCGACGTGGGCGGCCACGCGGGAGCGGGTATCGCTGTCGGTCACGAGGGGTCCTCCGGCGCGTCCGGGGCGGCCGAGCGCGCGTAGTAGATGGCGCCGAGCAGGAAGGTCGCGACCGTCGCGTCGAGGGCGTGCTCGGCGAAGTGGTGCATTCCGGCGTCCAGCGGCCCGAACATCGCGAGCGCGGAGACGAGCGTGCGGGCGAGCAGGGCGGCCAGCGCGAGCACGACCAGCAGGTACGACCGCGAGCCCCGCTGGCCGAGCGCGGCGACCGCCAGCGCGAGCAGGAGCCCGGAGCCGACGCCGGCGAGCAGGTGGACCCCGATCACGAGCGGGTCCGGCGACGACGCGGCGTGGGCGACCGGGCGCAGCGGTGTCACACCTCCGATAGTCGCCGCGCGCACCTAAGTCGGTCGCTTCCGGACGGCTATCCCGCCAGCGGCCGGGAGACGATCCACAGCGACAGCACCGTGTACCCGACCATGACGAGGACGAACGGGGCGTGACCGCGGCGGGCCGCCCCGCCGTCGCCGTACCGGCGGGTCGCGACCCGGTGAGCCGCCACGACGGCGACGGCTCGCGGGAACTCGTCGCCGTGACCAACGGCGGGACCGTCGCGGTCCTCGACCCGGCGACAGGCGCCGAGCGCGCGGTCTACGAGCGGGACGTACCCGTCTGGACCGGGGTGACGCCAGCGAACCTCACCGCCGCGCCCGGCGACGAACTGCTGGTCCGCTACGGCGACGGCCGCGTCGTCGCGCTCGAATACAGCTGAGTCGCGGACGCGTCGCCCGGCCGGGTGAGCTACCCCAGCGACACGTCGAGATACAGCATGACGACGACGCCGACCATCGTCCCGAGCGTCGCGACGCGCTCGTTGCCGCGGAGGTGGGTCTCGGGAACGATCTCGTCGCTGATGACGAACAGCATCGCGCCGGCGGCGAACCCCATGGCGTAGGGCAGGATCGGCGCGGCCAGCGTGACCGCCAGGGCCCCGAACAGCACGAGCGGGATCTCGACGAGCCCGGACCGGACCCCGGTGAGCACCGCGTAGAAGCGGCGGTCGAGGCCGGCGTTGACCGCGGCGACCGAGACGGCCAGCCCCTCCGGGATGTTCTGGATCCCGATAGCGAGCATGAGCGCGACGGCGCTCCCGACCGACGCGTCGCCCGCCGCCGCCGAGCCGAACCCGACCCCGACGGCGAGCCCCTCCGGCATGTTGTGTAGCGTGATCGCGAGGATGAACAGGACGACGGGGGCGAACCGTTCCTCGTCGACGGCGATGCTCTCGCCCGAGTCGGCCGCGTCGTCGCGCCGTTTCCCCGTCAGCAGGTAGTGGGCGTGGGGGACGAGCACGTCCGCCCGGTCCAGCGCCAGCGCGCCCAGGAGGACGCCGCCGAGCACTGGTAGCGGACTCCCGCCGGGCGTCGCCTCGATCCCGGGGAGGATCAGGCTGGTGAAACTCGCCGCGAGCATGACGCCGGCGGCGAACCCCAGCGCGCCGTCCAGCGCCCGCTCGGAGGGGTCGCGCCAGACGAAGACGAGCGACGCACCCAGGAGGTTGAGCCCGGCGATGACCAGCCCGCCGACCAGCGCCTGCACCAGCAGCCGCTGGGCCGCCAGCGCCTCGACCAGCGTCTCGACCGGTCCGGGCACCTTTGTCGGCGAAACACGCGGCGCACACTTAAAATTCGACGGGCGGTCCCGCCGGGCGGCCGTCGCCACGCCGACCGTAAATATACCCGTCCCCCGCCCCAACGGGCGGGATATGAACGGCCAGGCACTCGTCGACGCGGTCCGCGAGGCGAAGGCGACGGAGCTCGACCGGCTGGGGTCTGACAAGTACCTGATCGCCGCGACCGGCGCCGACCTGGAGGGGGCGCCGGTCCTGCGGTCGGTCGCCGAGTCGGCCGCCAGCGGCCGGGACACCTTCTCGCGGTGGGCCGACGAGGCGACGGGCGACGCGGCGTCGGCCTTCGAGACGGCCGCAGAGGCCGAGTGCGACCGGTTCGACCGCGTCGTCGACTCGCTGGCGGCCCTGCCCGACGACGACGCCGACGCCGCGGCGACCATCGACGGGACTGACGCCCCGCTGGAGGACGCGCTCGCCGAGGTCGACGGGACCGTCGAGCGACTGGCCGCCGCGTTCGTCGGCCGCCCGCTGGTCGCCGACCGGACGCTGCTGCAGGTGGTCAGCTTCTTCGTCAACGAGGCCGACGAGCAGCGGGCGGACCTGGCCCGGGACCTGCGAAGCGAGACACAGGCCCGACTCGACGAGGGCGTCGACCTGCTCGACGCCGTCTGCGAGACCGACGCCGACTGGGAGCGCGCCCAGCGGGCTGCCGAGGACGTGGTCGCGGCGGCCTACGAGGCGTACGCGACCGCGCTCGAAGCGATGGGCGTCGACCCGAAGCCGGTGTGCTAGGCGGTAGCTGTCGCGCTCGCGGTGCGGTTGGCGCGCGCTGTCGCGAGTCTCGTCTCGCGACAGTAATCGCGCGAGGTCTTCGTGAACGTGTGAACGTAGGCTTGTCAGAGCTTGCTCTGACAGTGGATGAGCTATCGCAGGCCGTAGGCCGAGAAGCGCAATCGGCTGGGGAGGCTCGTGGCTGTCTGCGGTGCTGTGCGGTGCGGTCGCGGTGCGGTGTTGTGCCGTTGCTGTCCCTGGTGTCCGCGCGAACGTGTGAGCGCGGGCTCGGGAGAGCGTGCTCTCCCGGTGGACTGAACGGGCGAGGCGCGCTCGCGCTTGTTCAGTCGTCTGAGCGGGCCACTATCCGAAGCGGCCGCAGGCCGCGAGGATATCCCGCTCAGCGACCGCGAGCGCGGCGAGGGCTTTCAACGCTTACTGTCGAGTACGATAGACACGTCAGCTAGCGAGCGCGGCGAGGGCTTTCACCACTTGGTGTCGATCGCGGCCGAGCCACTTCAGAGCGAGCGGGCCGCGGGCGTTCAGCGTCCACCGTCGAGTGCGGTCGCTGTCGTTCCCGTCTCTTCTGCCACAGACCCCACCGGATACACCTACGCACCTCGCACGAGCACCGTCCCGTCCGCTCCTGCCGACCGCGGTACCCTCAAGACCCCCGGCGCCCGAGAGGCGGGTATGCACGGCGACGCGGTCCGGGTGCTCACGTACAACGTCCGCCGCGACGTGGCGGACGACGGGCAGTTCGACTGGGCGGGCCGACGCGACGCCGTCGCGGGCACGGTCCGCTTCCACCGCCCCGACGCCGTCGGGCTCCAGGAACCGCTCGGTCACCAGTACTCGGACCTCCGGGAGGCCCTGCCCGGCTTCGAGTGGGTCGGCGACTCCCGGGAGGCCGGCGAGGGCGAAGGGGAGTTCTGCCCCGTCGGCTACCGCCCCGAGCGCTTCGAACGGCTCGACGCGGGGACGTTCTGGCTCTCGCCGACGCCCGACGAGCCGGGCAGCGTCGGCTGGGACGCAGCCTACCCGCGGATCGCGACGTGGGCTCGCCTGCGCGACCGCGACCGCGGCGACACGCTGCTGTACTGCAACACGCACCTCGACCACGAGGGCGAGCGCGCCCGCGCGGAGGGCGCGCGGGTGCTCCGCGAGCGCGTCGGCGAGTTGCGCGCGGGCGACGAGCCGGCCGTCGTCGGGGGCGACTTCAACTGCGTGGCCGGCGACGACCCGTACCGGGTACTCGCCGATGGCAACGGCGGGGACAGCGGCGAGGGCCGCGAGGACGGGGCGAACGAGCCGGCGCTGGTCGACGCCCGCGAGGCGAGCCCGCATCCGCCCCACGGCCCCGACACCACGCGGACCGACTTCGAGACGCTGCTGCCCGACCGGGCGATCGACCACGTCTTCGTCGCCGGCGCGGCGGTCGACGGGTTCGGCGTCGCCGCCGACGTGGTCGGCGACGGCTGGTATCCCTCCGACCACCTGCCGGTCGTCGTCGACCTGGCGCTGTGAGCGGGGCGCCGCCCGGACGGGGGCGCGAGTCGACGGCGCGCTTTTGCCGCTCGACCCCGTAGTGTCGCGGATATGCTACTGGTACGCGGCCACGCGGGCGGGACGGCGCTGACGGGGACGCTCTACGAGCGCGGCGAGCGGCCGCCGACCTTCGAGGGCGCGCCCGACGAGGGCGCCCCCTACGTCTGGATCTGCGACGAGTTCTACGAGGTGGAGTCGGGCGGACAGGTCCAGCGGATCGACGGCACGGAGCGGCGTGTCGCCTTCGAGGCGCCGACGACCCGCGGGTTCGAGACGCGCGAGGCGGCGCTGGCGGCAGCGAAAGAGCACGTCCGCACGCAGTTCGCCCGGCTCGGGCTCCGCGGCGAGGACGTGGAGATCGAGGTCGTCGAGAACCCCGACCGGGAGCAACCGGACCCGTAGCGGCCGGTAGCCCGGAACGAGGGCGTCCGTCGCGCTACTGCACGTCCGAGGAGGAGGCGCGGTTGAGCAGGTAGACGGCGATCCCGCCGAGGGCGATGTCGAGCGCGAGCAGGACGGCCACCGCGGGGACGAGCGTGTCCCAGATCCCGCCGAAGCGGGTGACCTCGACCACGGTCATCACGTCCCGGTCGAGCATCAGCGCGCGGGCGGCGTCGACGCCGTAGGTGATCGGGTTGAACGTCGCGACGGTCTGGATCCAGCCGGGCATCGCCGACAGTGGGAGGAAGGCCGTCGAGACGAACAGGAGGGGGAACTGCAGGAGGTTCGCGCCGATGATGGTCGACTCCTGGTCCTTCGTGACGACCGCGAAGATGTTCGAGAGCGCGATGAACCACAGCGAAAAGAGGATCCCGATCAGGATTATCCCGACGGCGCCGACGAACCCGGTGGCGACGTTGGCGCCGAGGACGGTCCCGAGCGCGAGGATGATGGCGATCTGGACGACGATGCGGAGGATCTCGGCGGCGGTCTTGCCGAGGAACATCGCCGAGCGGCTCATCGGCATCACGAGCGTCTTCTCGAAGAGGCCCTCCTCCATGTCGTTGACGAGACCGATGCCCGACCCGGCGGCGGCCGCCAGCGACACCTGCATCGCGATGGCCGGCAGCAGGAACGTCTCGTAGGTGATCCCGCCGGTCGAGCCGCCGCTGAGCGCGCCCGTGGCGACCTGGCCGAACACCTGGGTGAAGAGGACGAGGAAGATGATCGGCTGGACGAGCGACCCGACGACGACGAAGGGGTTGCGGACCGCCTTGATGTTCCAGCGGACGAAGTTCACCCAGAAGTCGCCCAGGAAGGAGTTGCCCGACAGCCGCTCGCCCGACGGCCGGGCGGTCCCTCCGTCGGCTCGTACGCTGTCGTCGTGACCCGTAGTATTGTCGCTCATTCGGCGGTCACCTCCGGGCCGGTCACGTCGGCGGCGTCGGCCGCCCGGTCCTCGGAGTCGAGTTCCTCGCCGGTGATCGCGAGGAACACGTCGTCCAGCGTCGGCGCGCGGATGTTGAAGCCCGTCACCGTGATCCCGGCGTCCCGCAGCGCGACCAGCAGGTCGGTCCCGTGCTGGCGGGCCCGCTCGGCCGTGACGCTGATCCCCTCGTCTGTGACCGCCACGTCCGCGTCGTCGTCGAACACGTCGCCGGTGCGAGCGATCTCGGCGGCGCGCTCGCGGGCGTCGGCGGCGCGCCCGTCCCCGGTCGCGTCGACCGCCTCGCCCTCGACCTCCACGTCGAGGATCTCCCCGCCGACGCGCCGTTTCAGCTCCGTGGGCGACCCCGTCGCGACGATCTCCCCGTCGAGGATGACCGAGAGACGGTCGCAGAGCTGGTCGGCCTCCTCGAGGTACTGCGTGGTCAGGAAGAGGGTCGTCCCGCGCTCGTTGATGCGCTCGAAGTACTCCCAGAGGCGGTTCCGAGCCTTGGGGTCCAGCCCCGTCGTCGGCTCGTCGAGGAACACGAGCGGCGGGCTGTGGACGAGCGCCGTCGCGGCGTCCAGTCGCTTCTTCATCCCGCCGGAGAACTCGCCGGCGCGCTTGTCGCCCACGTCCGCCAGGTCCACCAGATCGAGCAGTTCGTCGATGCGGTCGGCCCGCTCGCTCTTTGGCACGCCGTAGGCCCGCGCGGCGAAGCGGATGTTCTCGCGGGCCGTGAGCTCCTCGTCGACGCTGGTCTCCTGGGCCATGTAGCCGATGGTCTCGCGGACGCGGCGGGCCTCGCTGCGCACGTCGTAGCCGTTGACGGTGATCGAGCCAGCCGTCGGCGAGAGGAGGGTCGCGAAGGTCTTGATCGTCGTCGTCTTCCCGGCGCCGTTGGGCCCGAGGAAGCCGAAGAACTCGCCTTTCGGTACTGTGAGGTCGATCCCCTTGACGGCCTCTGTCCCGTCGGCGTAGGTCAGTTCCACGCCGCTCGCTTCGATGGCGTTCCCACCGCCGCCGTCCCCGGCGGTCCCACCGTCCGGTCGCGGGTTCCGTTCGCTCACGGGCGTCCGTAACGGCCACGCGCCCGTAGCCCTGGCCCTAATCCATTCGGGGTTTTATATTGGCGTCGGCGCGGCGGAACTGCGCGACGAGGTGGCCCTGAGCGCGGCGCAGCCGTTCGGAGCAGGAGGCCGGGGCGACCCCGAGTTCGTCGGCCACGTCGGCGGTCGAGGCCGTCCGCGGCACGTCGAAGTAGCCCATCTCGTGGGCGGTCACCAGCGCCTCGCGCTGGGGTTCGGTCATCCCCGGCGGCCGCGCCGAGTCGCCGTCGACCGCGCCGAAGGGACCGGGTTCGTCGGCCTCCTCGCCGTCGACCGCGACGAGGCGGTCGAGGCGGAAGGTGTAGTCGTTGGCGCGGCAGAAGTCGCGGAAGGCGTCGAACTCCTCGCGGTCGGCGAACCACCGGCGCTCGGTCCAGCCGTCGGGCGTGACGGTCACCTGGTCGGGGATGGACCTGTTGTCCGCGAGCGTCTCCAGCCCCTCCGGCGGCCCGCCGGTGGGTCGACACTGGTAGCGCCGGGTGTCGCCGTCGGCGACGACCAGCGAGTGGTCCGTGACGGAGTCGGCGTCGGCGAAGGCGGCCTCGACGGCCTCGCGGTCGGCGCCGACCGTCCGCACCACGAACTCCGGCGGCCCCGACGGCGCCGCCGCCACCGACTCGAACTCGACGGTCGCCTCGGGCACCCCGGCCGCCACGTCCACCAGCGGGAGCGCGTCGCCGGTCAGTCGAAACTCAGCGATCAGTCCCATGGAATCCGGGAGGGCGCCGAGCCTGTTAACCGCTCGGTCGTCGGGGCGGTCGGTCCGGTCGGCGACCGGAGCGCCGGTCGATCCGCCCGGCGGCGGGACCGCCGATCGGGACGGGATCCGTCCGCAGTTCGGCGGTCGACCGACCGCACACGGAACGAGTAAAATCGCCGTTTAACCCTTCAGCGGACCTTTGATACGTCGGTCCGAAGGCGGAGATATGCGAGCGAACCTGCCCTCCGACGGCGACCCGCTGTTCGCCGACCGCAGTCCCGCCCGCCCCGCGACCCGCGAGACCCCCCGCAGCGAGGACATCCACCTGCGAAACTACGACCGCGAGTGGGGGTACGACCTCGACGTGACCGTCCGCGGGGGCGGCGACGAGCCGGTCTTCGAGTCCCGGTACTACTGCCAGCCCGGCGAGGTGATCGCCGTCGAGAACGTCCTGGCGCCCGGCGAGTACGATGTCGTCGTCGAACTCGACAACCGCCGCGCGGTGGCCGCCGAGTGCCGCGTCAGCTCCGCCCCCGACCACACGATCCGCGTCGAGGTCGGCAACGGCACCGTCAGCCTGACCGAAGGGCTGTACTGACGCCGCCCGGTCGCCGCGGTTCGGAGTGCCGGACGGACAGACGGCCGGCTCCGTCGGTCACTCCGCGGGTTCTGCCTCGGCGACGAACAGGCCCATCGACTTCTCGATCTCCATCGGCCCGTCCGCGAGCCGTTCGGCCGCCGCCTCGGCGAACGCGTCGACCCCTTCGGCTCCCACGCTCTCCAGCGACGCCGTGTGCGCCACGAGCGGTTCCAGGTCGGGCACGCGGAGATACGTCTCGCGCTCGTGGCGGCGCACCTCGTCGAAGTGCTCGGCGAGCTGTTCGGCCCCGTTCTCCAGGGTGAACTGGCCGATGTCGGACGGTTCCCACGCCGTCGTCGCCGCGCGCAGTTCGCGCAGCGCCGCCGCGTTCGACTCACCGTTGGCGGTCGCGTACAGCCGCCCGCCCGGCCGCAGGACGCGCCGGATCTCCGGCAGCGCGGCGTCGCGGTCGACGTGATAGAGCATGTGGTTGGCGACCACGGCGTCGACGCTGTCGTCGGGCAACGGGACCGACTCGGCGGCCGCGGCCCCGAAATCGGCGGCCACGCCGGCCGCGGCGAGCGTCTCGCGGGCGTCCGCGACCATCCCGGGCGAGAAGTCGGTGAGCAGCAGGTCCCAGCCGTCGGGGACCCGGTCGGCGGTCTCCGCCCAGAGGTCGCCGGTGCCGCAGCCGACCTCCAGCACGTCGGCGTCGGCCGGGCGGTCGTAGCGGTCGAACACCCAGGGCCACCAGTCGCGGTCGGCCACCTCGTAGTTCTCGTGGAGGGCGATGCGCGCTTCGAGGTTCGCGCCGTCGGCGTACTGCTCGGCCAGCGCGGCGCGGTCGTCGGTCATGACCGGCGGATGATACGCCACGATCAAAGCGATTTGGGTGCATCCGGCAGCGTGTCGAGTATCGGCCACCCCGCGCGGACACGGTTATCCCCGCCCCGCGAACCCCGGGACTGCGATGGGCTCGGGTGCCCCGGGGACGAGCCGCTCGGGCACGAGCCGCGTGAGCGCGACCATCCCGGCGAGTTCGACCAGCGTCTGCGTGACGACGACCGCCGGCACGAGGGCGTACCGCGGCGGCAGCGCGAGCGCCAGCGGGAGCACGACCAGCGAGTTGCGCGTCACCGAGGTGAACACGAGCGCGCGGGCCGCGCCGGCGTCCATCCGGACGAGCCCGGCGGCGACCCGCGCCAGGAGCGGCATCACGACGAGAAAGGCGACGTAGACGGGGACGACCGCGGCGATCTCCCCGATGGAGTCCTCGACCCGCGGGATCTGGGAGGCGATGACCACCACGAGCGTCGCGCCCATCGCCGGCACGGGGAGCAGCCCCATCGTGTCCTGCCACTGCCGGCCCGCGGTCGAGCGGTCCGCCCACAGTTCGGTCAGCCACGCCAGCGCCAGCGGGGCCGCGATGAGCGCCAGGAACGCGTCGACGAACGGCCCCGCGCTGATGGCGTCGGCCGCCCGGCCGCCCGTGAACAGCCACAGGTACGCCGGCAACAGGAGAAACTGGACGAGCAACAGCGCCGGCGTCGTCGCGGTGACCTGCTCGGCGTCGCCCCCCGCCAGGTCGGTGAACGCGATGACGTAGTCGACGCAGGGGGTCAGCAACACCATGAAGGCCCCGACGCGGACGACCGGGTCCTGCGGGAGCCACCGGGTGAGCGCGTAGACGACGACCGGGACGACGAGGAAGTTCATCGCGAGCGCGGTCCCCACGAACCGAGCGTCGGTGAACGCCGCTCGGAACCTGGTGAAGGGGATTTCGAGGAAAGTGACGTACAACAGCACCGCCAGCACGGGAGTGATCGCCCGCTCGAACAGCGGCGCGGCCGACGGGAGCCCGACGCCGAACCCGACCGCGAGGGCGACGCCCGCGGCGTAGACGGCGACCTGGTGGCGCCCGAGCCAGTCGCTCCCGCTCATCGGAGCGTGGTTCGGGCGGCCGGGCTATACGGCTGGTGGTCCGATCGTGCGTGAGAGTACCGGTCCGATCGGGGACGGCGCCGGCCCGGACGCGTTACACCATCTCCTCGACGTCGACGCCCCAGCGCTTGTCGTCGTACTCGCGGTGGCGGTCGCTGCCGAGTTCGCGCTCGATGCGCCGGCGCAGCTGCTCGTTGGCCTGGCGGTCGATGTGGGCGAGTTCGTCGGCCTTGGCGACCGCCAGCGGCGGCCCCTGCTCGCCGGCCACGTCGTGGAGTACCTGCATCCGAAGCGCCCGGCGAGTCTCCGCGTCCTCGGTGAACGCGTAGGGCGCCTCGACCCGGTAACAGAGGTCGTCCCGCGGGTCGTACAGCACGAAGAAGGTGACCTCGTAAGCCTCGGGGTCGAGTTCGCGGTCGATACCGAGCGCGTCGCCGGCGGCGGCCATCACGCGGTCGGTGCCGACCCGCGAGCGGAACCAGCCCGTCGCCGTGATCGCGTCGGTCTTCAGCTCCCCCCGGTCGTCGCGGCGGGCGAGCACCCGCCCGAAGAAGGCGTTGTCGTTGGCCCAGGGGGCGTTGGTCTTCTCGCGGACCACGCGAGTGATCGCCTTGGCGGTGCTGTTCTTGATGAACCCGACCAGCGGGACCTCCCGCTCGACGAACGTCTCGACGAGGCGGACGTAGTTCTCGACCACGTCGCGGGGGCGCTCGTCCTCGACGAGGAGATCCGCGAGTTCGGTGTCGCGTTCGGCCCACTTCAGCAGGCCCGTCGGGTACAGCGGACCGTCGAGCACGAGGAGGTCGTCGACGATCTCGGCCTGCTGGCGGGCGTGCTCGCTCTCGGCGAGGTACAGCGCCAGCGCGTGGACGACGTTCTGCTCGTAGCGGTCGACACGGGGGGCGTGCAGCGCCCGCTCGCGGACGTAGCCCTCGTCGTGCATCGTCCAGTCCTCCTGGCCGATGCGGTAGGTGTCGTCGTTGGAGTGGGCGGTCATCACGATGGTCCGCGCGCGGTGCAGTTCCAGGTCCGAAGGCACGGCAGCCATCGCCGCCTGGGACACGTCGAGCACGAGCCCGTTCTTGAACGTGGTGGGGTTGATCGTCCCCGAGTCGAGGCCGTGCTGAGTGGGGAACGGCGACTCCCGGAGCGCGATATCGTCGATCGGGACCTTCTCGCGGCGCCGTTCGCCGATCGGTTCGACGACAGCCTCGCCGTCCCGGTAGAGGGGGTCGAGAAAGTCGGTCCACACCGTCTCGGCGGCGTCCTGGTGGTCGTCCTCGTCGACGCCCTCGCTGACGCGGCCGGCGAGGCGGGCGATGCCGTCGACGTGGACCGGGTCCAGCGTCATTCCGCGGTGGGGTCCTCGGCGAGCATCTTCTCGATGGCGTCGGCGATCTCCTCGTAGGACTGCATCTGGAGGCCGTCAGTGGTGATGAGCACGCCGCGGCGCTCGCCGGTCACCCGGAGGAGGTAGCCGTTGGTGAACGCGCGGATCGTGTAGCGGTACTCGCCCAGCTCCGAGGACTGGTAGGCGTTGCGCGTGTCGCGGAAGCCGCGCCACTCGTGGCCGACGAAGGTGTCCAGGTCGGCGTCCCGCTCCAGGTCCTCCCGCAGGTATAGCTGTTCGAAGTCCGACCGTGTGAAGAAGGTCACCGACCGGAGGCTGTCGCCGGTGGCGGTCCGGGCCGTCGTCACGATCTGGTCGGCGAGGTCGTCCGACAGCAGTTGCGCGTCCATGCGTCGGCGGACGGGCGCCACCACCAAAGGGGTAGCGGAGGGGACGACCGCACGGGAACGATGGCGGCGGGCGAGCGACAACAGCGGCGGGGGCGACCGACACCGACTTGGGTCGGCCGGGCGGACCGGGAGGTATGAAAGCCGCGCTCGTCATCCTGGACGGCTGGGCGATCAACCCCGACGAGGGAGTCCGCGACGCCGTCGCCGCCGCCGAGACGCCGAACTTCGACCGGTTCCGGTCGGCGGGCGCCGACGGGACGCTCGTCACCTCCGGCCGCCGCGTCGGCCTGCCGGAGGGCCAGATGGGCAACTCCGAGGTCGGCCACCTCAACATCGGCGCCGGCCGCGTCGTCAAGCAGGAGTCCGCCCGCGTCACCGACGCCATCGCCCGCTGGCGGGGCGAGGAGCGCCCCGACCCGGAGGGCGACGGCGCCATCGACGACAACGAGGCCATCCAGTCGGCGTTCGACTACGCCGACGACCACGACGGCCGCGTCCACTTCATGGGGCTGGTCTCGGACGGCGGCGTCCACTCCTACCAGTCCCATCTCCACGCACTGATCGAACTCGCCGCCGACGAGGGCGTCGAGGCGGTCACCCACGCGTTCACCGACGGTCGCGACACTTCACCCACGGGCGGCGAGGAGTACCTCGCGGAGCTCGAAGCCCACGCCGACGAGCAGGGCACGGGCCACGTCGCCACGGTGTCGGGCCGCTACTACGCGATGGACCGCGACGAGAACTGGGACCGCACGGAGCGGGCCTACGACGCCATCGTGAACCGCCGGGCGGGCCACACGGCCGAGTCGGCGGTCGACGCAGTGCGGGAGTCCTACGACCGCGGCGACACCGACGAGTTCGTCGAGCCGACGCTGATCGACGGGCAGCCGGCCCTCGATGACGGCGACGCGGTCGTCTTCTTCAACTTCCGCTCGGACCGCGCGCGCCAGCTGACGCGGATGCTCGCGGACATCCGCCCGGAGGCGTGGGGCGGGCACACGGACCCGCCCGAGACCCGCGTCGTCACGATGACCCAGTACGACGAGACCTTCGATCTGCCGACCGCGTTCCCGCCGATCCGCCCCGCGGACACGCTCGGCGAGGTCGTCTCGAAGACGGGCCACACCCAGCTCCGCCTCGCCGAGACCGAGAAATACGCCCACGTCACCTACTTCCTCAACGGCGGCCGCGAGGTGGAGTTCGACGGCGAGATCCGCGAGATCGTCCCGAGCCCCGACGTACCCACCTACGACCAGCAGCCGGAGATGAGCGCCGCCGAGGTGACCGACACCGCCGTCGCCGAGATCGAGGATCGCGACCCCGACCTGCTGGTGCTCAACTACGCGAACCCGGACATGGTCGGCCACACCGGCGACTTCGACGCCGCCGTCGCGGCGGTCGAGGCCGTCGACGAGCAACTCGGACGCCTGGTCGAGGCGATCCAGGGAGCCGGGGGCCACGTCCTCGTCACCGCCGACCACGGCAACGCCGACGACATGGGGACCGAGGACGAGCCCTACACCGCTCACACGACCAACCCTGTGCCGCTGATCTACCTCGCGCCCGACGGGACTGACGGGGGCCGCCGCGTGCGCGAGGGCGGCGCGCTGGAGGACCTCGCGCCGACGCTGCTGGAGCTGATGGGCGTCGAGAAGCCGTCGGCGATGACCGGCGAGAGCCTGCTGGAGTAGCCCACTCGTCGCTCGTTCTACAGCTCCACGGGTTCGCCGTCCGCGATGGACTCGTTGACGGCCAGCGTCAGCTCGAACGTCCGGCGGGCGTCCGCGTAGGGCGAGCGCAGGCCGGCGCCGTCGCCCGACGCGACGGCGTCGACGAACGCCTCGACCTCGGCGGCGTAGGGGTTGCGGTCGAACTCCTCGTCGAGTTCCTCGCCGTCGACGACGCCGGAGACGGACTGCTCGGTCACTTCGAGGGTGGCGCCGTCGGCGACCACTTCGAGGCCGTGCTTGTCGTCCTCGGCCGCACAGGTGGTCGAAACGTGCGAGATCGCCCCGTTCTCGTGGGTCATCGTCGCCGAGGTGGCGTCGGAGAAGTCGACGGCGTCCTCGATCCGGTGACTGCCGGCCGCCGAGACGCGCTCAACGTCGCCGACGAGGTGGCGGACGGTGTCGTAGACGTGGGTCGCCTGTTCGACGACCTGGCCGCCGGATTTGTCGGCGTGGCGCCACCAGTGGTCCTCGCCGCCGGCGACGCCGCCCCACCAGTAGCCGTCGACGTAGCCCACGTCGCGGCCGGCCAGGATCTCCCGGGCGCGTTCGACGCCCGCCGAGTAGCGCCAGTCGTAGCCGACCTGCGCGAGCACGTCGTTGGCCTCGACCGCGGCCTCGATCTCGCGGGCCTTCTCCGCGGAGAGGGCGAGCGGCTTCTCGACGAACAGGTCGTAGCCGTGCTCGGCGGCTGCGATCTCCTGGTCGTCGTGGGCGAACGGCGGGAGACAGACGAAGACGGCGTCGGGGTCGGTCTCCACGTAGCAGTCGTGGTGGTCCGAGAAGGCGGGCGCGTCGAACCGCTCCGCGGCGGACTCGCGGGTCTCGGCGTCCACGTCGCAGACCCCGACGATCCGGGCGTCGTCGATGGCTTCGAGGTTGTCGAAGTGCTGCCACTGGGCGATGCCGCCGGCGCCGACGAAGGCGATGTCGACCGTCATTGGCGGAGTCCCGCGCCGGCCGGGCAAAAAGGCGGCGTCGGCGGAGAGCGCGGCCGGATCGTGGGGGCGGCTGACGACAGCGTCGCCGTCCGCCGCCCGGTTCGAGCCCGGGAACGCGGCGGCGGGTCGCGAGCAGCTACTCCGGTTTCCAGTCGAGTTTGACGGTGAACGCCTCGCGGCTGCCCCGCAGCAGCGACGACGTCTCGCGGACGCCGATCTCCATGCCGATCTCCTCGGGCGGCGTGAGGTGGACGGTACGGTTGTTCACGTTCACGTCGAAGGTCCCGTCGCCGCGCAGGTCCGCGGCGATCGACTCCAGCTTGTCGGCGGCCTCGTCGCGGGTCATATCCAGTTCTTCCAGCTCTTTCGCCATGGCCGACCCTCGGGAACCGCCGGGGAAAAGTAACGGGCGGGAACCCGCGGTAACGGCGCCTTACGGGCCCCTCGCCGGTCGACCGGTCCGCCAGGTGCCCGTCGGCCTACTGCGTGACCCGTTCGGGTTCGGGCTCGGTCAGGATCTCCCGCTCGACGCCCTCGAAGGCCTCGGCGAACTCCGGGCCGAACGCCGAGGCGGGCGTCTGGAAACCGTCGCTCGCCTCGCCCGCGAGGACGCGCCGCGCGGCCTCGACGGCCGTCGCGGTCGTCAGGTCGTAGGTGTCCGGCGTCCGCATCCGCGCGCGGGCGGCGGTGCCGTCCGCCTCGACCACTTCGCCCCAGATGTGCGTCTCGCTCCCCGCCCGCTCGTCGGCCGTCGGCCCCGAGACGACCCGGCCGGCGACGGCCTCCGCCGCCCGGCGGACCGGCCCTGCGGCGAGGACGGGGACGAGCCGCCGGGTCCGCTCCAGAGCGTCGGCGACGCGGTCGGAGACCCCCGCGTACACCTCGATGTTCGGGATGCCCGTCGAGTAGTACGCCGAGGACACGTCGCCCCAGGGGACGGTGACGGCGGTCCGCTCCCCGGTCGGGAACTCGAAGGTCCGGCGTTTGTAGGCCAGCGGGACCGTCTCGACGCGACCGTCCCGGCGGACGGCGCCCGGGCGGTCGAGCCCGCGGAGCATCGACTTCACCGTCCCCGGGGAGAAGGTCCCCAGTCCGTCGATGGCGATCGTGAGCTCATCGGCGTCGGGGAGCAGGCCGTGGAGGATGGCGGCCAGGCAGTCGGTCGGCACCACGTCGAAGCCGACGCCGGGCACGAGGGCGACGCCCTCCTCGGTCGCCTCGGCGTCGCGGGCGGCGGTCGCTTCGAGCACGTCCACGTTACCCGCGAGGTCGAGGTAGTCGGTGCCGGCGCGGAGACAGGCGTCGACCAGCGGCTCGGCGGTGTCCTCGAACGGGCCGGCGCAGTTGAGTACGGCGTCGACGCCGGCGACCATCCGCTCGACGACCGTCGGGTGTTCCAGGCTGAACACCCGGTGGTCGCAGCCGCGTTCGGTCGCCGCTGCCTCGACCCGTTCGGCCGATCGTCCGGCGAGGATCGGGTCGAGACCGTCCGCGACGGCCCGCTCGGTGATCAGCGACCCGGTGTAGCCGTACGCTCCGTAGACGAGGAGGTCCCCTTCCATGCCGTCCCGTTCGCGCTCGGCGTGAAAAACGGGCGCGTCCGTTCACCCCTGGCCGCCATCTCGGGCCTGTGAGCGCTGCTAGAGCCGGTTTCGTCGGGGAAGCGGGGTTGGTTCAGGCGAGCTTTCGAGCCGGTAACCGGCGGATACGACGGCGGCCGGTCCGCCGCAGCCACGACTGGTTGGCCGCGAAAGCGACCGGTTGGCCGCGAAAGCGACTGGTTGGCCGCGACCGGCGGCGACGAACCCGACGACGACGCGGCGTCTGACGCCTGGCCGACTGGGGTTTATTGGGGAGGGACCCCTCCAGTCGAATCGAGACGAGGATGATCCCGACCACGGAACGCGGCGACGAGAGCGGTGTCGGCGAGGCGAGCGGTGAGCGGTCGATCCCCATCGAGATCAGCGTCGCGACCGACGGCGACGAGCGGCCGCCGGTCGACGACGAGACCCGCGTCGACGTGGAGGTCGACGGGCAGATGTACCCGACCGCGCGGCTGGCCGACGGCCGCTACGTCGCCTGGTGGTTCGAGACCGACGCGCCGGAGCTGTCCGACCCCGTGACCACCGAGTGGGTCGCCGCCCCCACCCGATTCCTCGCCGCGGGCACCCTCCACGAGCTGTGGCAGGACCCCGCCGCCTTCGACCAGCTGCCCGACGGCGAGCCCTGAGCGGGAACTGGTAGGACAGACGCAAGCGACGACGTAGCCGACCGCGACCTTCGCTTCTCCCGTTCCACGCCACCGCTCCGCGGCCATCAGCCTCCGCAGCCACCGCGGGTGCAGTCTCCGCGGCATCGGTCTCCGCGGCCACCAGGCTGAATGGCGTCCCGTCCGTTGTCCGGGTGGACAGATGCCCACCTACATCACGGAGGTCGACGTGAACGAGGCGGAGTACCAGAACCCCCAGGAACTCGTCTCGATCTGGGGAGCGATCCGCGAGGACATCCGGGACCTCGGCGGGGAGGTCGTCGACTCCCACGCCGTGCTCGGCGACTACGACTTCCTGATCGTCTACGCTGTCGACGACCAGGAGCAGGCGTTCCAGGTGACGCAGGTCATCGAGCGCCACGGGCTCGACACGAGGACCATGCAGGGGCTCCCGATCGACCGGATCGGCGAACTCGTCGAGGACGTGTGAGCGTGCGGGAACCGCCGTCGGCACCGGATCAGGACTGGCGCGACTCCTCGGGCCGGAACACGTCGGGCTCCGTCGAGTCGGCCGGTTCCGACTGGTAGCGGCCACTGGACTTGATGATCGACAGCGCGCTCATGATGTCCGTCCGGGTGATCAGCCCGACGAACT
The DNA here is from genome assembly GCF_051414055.1 of Halosimplex halobium. Lineage (NCBI taxonomy): Archaea > Methanobacteriati > Methanobacteriota > Halobacteria > Halobacteriales > Haloarculaceae > Halosimplex > Halosimplex halobium. The sequence goes on along the minus strand of NZ_JBLKNX010000007.1, from coordinate 35,824 downwards.
CGTCGTCCTCCATGACGAGCAGCCGGCCGACGGCGTGGGAGTCGAGTTCCTCCAGGGCGGTCATCACGTCGTCGTCGGGCGCGACGGTGTACAGGTCCGTCGACATGACTTCCTCGACCCGGTAGGCGTCCCGTTCGACCTCCCGCACCGCGCGGGCGTCCTCCAGCGTGACGAGGCCGACGATCTCCCCGTCGCGCTCGACGGGGTAGCCGGTGTGGCGCTCGCGGAACATCGTCTCGATCAGCTCGGCGACCGACAGGTCGTCCTCGACGGCGGTCACTCGGTCGGCGGGGGTCATCACGTCCGCGACGGTGACGCCCTCGAAGGCCGCCCGCATCACCGTCTGCTGGGCCTCGCTGGCCGCGCCGATGTAGATGAAGAAGGCGATGGCGACCAGGAAGAGCCCGCCGCCGCCGAACAGGCCGAAGAGGCCGAGGAGGATCGCGAACACCTTCCCGACCTCGGCGGCGATCTCGGTGGCGCGGGCGTAGGGCCGGGTGCGGTTGAGCAGCGCCCGGAGGACCCGGCCGCCGTCCATCGGGAAGCCGGGCAGCAGGTTGAACGCCGCGAGCACGACGTTCATCAGCGCCAGGTAGCCGAGGACGAACGCCGCGGCCGCCAGGCCCAGCGACTCGCCCGCCGGTACGGCGAGGAAGGCGGCGTAGGAGACGGCGCCGAGCGCGACGCTGACGACCGGGCCGGCGATGGCGATGAACAGCTCCTGGCGCCAGTCCTCGGGCATCTCGTCGAGCTGGGCGATGCCGCCGAAGATCCACAGGGTGATCGACGAGATGGGGAAGCCGTAGCGCATCGCCACCAGCGAGTGGCCCAGTTCGTGGAGGACGACGCCGACGAACAGCCCCAGCGCCGCGACCAGTCCCAGCGCCAGCGAGAGTTCGGTCGAGGTCGTCAGGGTGTCGACCGGGATCGACGACCCGAACAGGTCGTTGACGATCTCGACGTACCGGCCGATCTGCGACCCGATCGCCCAGGCGAACAGCGGCAGGACGAGCAGAAACGTCAGGTCGACGTCGATCGGGATGCCGAACGCGCTCCCCAGCCGGAATCGTCGCATACCCGAGGGTAGTGCCGCCGCACCCTTAAGCCCGTGTGCCAGTGCCGGCCGTTCCGTGCGCGCTCGCCCTGCCGTCAACCGTTCGCGCGTTCGCCGTCTGTCGGGCGGTTCCGCCGCCCGCTCAGTCGAACTTCTCCAGCAGTTCGACGTAGAAGCCGTCGCGCTCGTCGGCGAGCTTCTCGACGATGAGCTCCGGCGTCGAGCGGGCGAGCACGTCCTTTACCGGCGAGCGGTCGACGACGAGTTCGCCGTCGACCAGCCCCTCGGCCTCGATGCCGTCGACGGCCAGGTCGGTGCGGGCGGCGTCCTGGATCTCCCGGGCGAGGTGGGTCACGAAGACGGCGGTGGCGTCCGAGGCGTCGAAGGCTTCGAGGATACCGGCCATGATCTTCGCGCTCGCACCGGGTTCGGTGATGCTCTCCAGTTCGTCGACGAGGACGACCACGTCGCCGCCCTCGCCCGACCGGACCGCCTCGACGAGCGTGCCGAACTCCCGAAGCGTGGACTCGAAGGCGCCCGCGTCCAGCGTCCCCTGGGTCTTGGCGTGGTAGTGCAGCTCCTCGACGTGCTCGACGCGGGCGCGGTCGGCCGGGACCGGCAGGCCCATGTGCGCGAGCGTGACGGTCAGCGCGACCAGGTCGAGCACGGAGGTCTTCCCGCCGCTGTTGACGCCCGTCAGGAGCGCGACGCCCTCGACCCGGTAGTCGACGGGGTCGACCGCCTCGTAGGGCACGTCCAGCAGCGGCGAGCGACCCCCCTCGATGGCGACCCCCTCGCCGCCGATCTCGGGCAGCGTGGCGTCGTACGCCTCGGCGAAGCGGGCGATGGCGAGCTCCACGTCGAGTTCGAGCGCCGCCTCGGCCAGCCGCTCGGCGTCCTCGCGGGCGTCGGCGAGGTCGGTCGCCACCTCGCGTTTGAGACGGGTCGCCCGGCGGTCGCGGGCGGTGGTGAGTTCCTCGCGGAGCCGGGAGACCACTTCCTCGTCGCGCTCGACGGGGAAGGTGGGCTGGTCGGGGAACGCCCGGCGGGCCATGTCGGCGTAGTCGTCGAGTTCGAGGGCGTCGACGAGGTGGTCGCGGGCGTCGTCGACCGCCGCGGCGTACTCGTCGGCGAGTTCGCGCTGGAGCAGCGAGTCGACGCCGGCGCCCTGCTCGACCAGCGAGAGCAGGTCCGCGCCCTCGATGGTCACGTCGCGCTCCTCGATGGCCTCGCGGAGCCGGTCGTTGGCGACGCTCTCGGCGGTCGAGACGGCGGCGTCCAGATCGTCGACCGCGGTCTGGAGCTGCCGGAGGCGGTCGTCGTCGGCGACGTTGCCCTCGTCGTCGATGCGGGCGAGCGCGTCGGCCAGTTCGTCCAGGTCGCAGGGCGGGTCCAGGTCGGCGACGCGGTGGACCTCGATGGCCGCCCGGAGACGGTTGCGGTTGTGTGCGAAGAACGCGAGGGTGCGCTCGGGGACCACGGTCGCGGGGTCGTCGAGCGCGTCGGGTTCGACGCGCACGTCGCCCTCGACCTCGACGCCGGTGAACGCGTCGTCGAGCGCGACGACGGTGGCGTACCCCCGGGCCAGATCGGCGAGGCCGCGGGCGTCGTCGACGATCTCGACGCTGACCTCGGGCAGCGCCTCCTGGGCGCGGGCGTAGGTCTCGGCGTCGGTCGTGGCGAGACAGCGGTCCCGCACGCGGACGCTCGGCGGCGACTCCAGCGGTTCGACGCCGGCGAGCGCGCCGCGGACCTCGTCGTCGGGCTCCCGGTCCATCGCCCGGGCGGCGAACTCGCGGGCCTCCTCGACCCGGGAGCGGGATGGCGAGGGGTAGAACGTCTCCAGGCGGCGCTCGGCGTAGCGGGTGACGGCGTGGTCGGCGACGAGATCGAGGGCGTCGCGGTAGATCTCCTGGGCGCGCGAGGTGGCGGCGAACCCGCCGGGGTCGCCGTGCTCCCGGCGGATGGCGGCGCGGGCGATACGCGCGGCCCGGCCGTCGCTGATGCCCGGTGCGCGGGCCAGCGTGGCCACGTCCCCGTCGCGCAGCGCCCGCTCGGGGTCGTCGAGTTCGGACAGCGCCTCGGCCGTCTTCTCGCCGACCCCGGGGATCGTCTCGATGTCCATCTACCCGCCACATTACCACCGGCGGAGAAAAATCCCGCGGCCGTCCGGCGACCCGCCGAGTTCTCACTCGTTCCAGGGCCAGTCCTCCGGCGGCGCGAACGGGCCGGCCGAGACTGTGTAGCGCATCACCGTCGACACGCGCAGCAGTCGCACGACGAGCAGGACGAGCGGGGCGAGCACGACCGCGACCGCGGCGCTGATCACCCAGGGGAGTGCCCACTCCGGGAGCGTCGCCTCGTTCGAGCGGTACAGCAGCGGGACGGACAGGGCGACGAGCAGCGCCGGGAGGCTCACGTAGATGATCTCCCGGGAGAGCTTCGCCAGCTCCTGGTGGAGCGCGAGCGTCTTGTAGTACTGCCGGGCCACCGAGAGGTGCCCGAGCAGCCTGTCGACCGCGTCGACGTCGTCGGCGACGGGGTGGGGGAGGTCCGCGCCAGCGGTGACCGCCCGGAGTCGGCGGTGGAACCGCGCGTAGTCCGACCCCGCGGTCAGCGAGATGACTCTGACCGGCTCCATTTCGCCGGAGACGCGTTCGATCGACTCGGCGTAGCCCGAGAGGTCGCCGGCGAGCGCGACGAGGTCGTCCTCCCCTGCGTCGGCTCCGGCGGCGGTCGCCCGCCGCGCCGCGCGCAGCGAGTCGGCCCGATCGTTGATCGCCTCGCCGATCGCAGCGACGAACTCGGCGGCGTCGACCGGCACTGTCGCCCGGTCGCCCGCCTCCACGACGGCCTCCCGGAGGTCGGCGCCCTTCTCGTAGCGCTCGCGCAGCGAGGGCGGCTTGCCGAACGCCTGCGAGGAGACGAGCTGGTTGACCGTCAGCGTCAGCGTCACGAGCGTGAACACGCCGGCGGTGATGCCGCTCCCGAACACCGTCGGCACGTTGCCGCTCGGGCCGACCGCGAGGACGCCCGCGGCGACGGCGACCCGGACGACCGCGAAGACGGTGAGGCAGACGGCCGCCGCGATCAGCCAGCGGTTCCCGTCGAGGAACAGCCAGTGACGGGGCCCGTTCCCGCTCCCGTCGCCGTCCCCGCCCCCCTCGCCGTCGGCGTCGTCGCCGTCACCCATGCTGGCGCGCGACCCCGCGAGTTCGGTCGACCGCCCGCTGCGACCCCGTCGGCGATGCACCGGTCACGTCCGGAGCGAGCCACCGACTCCGGGTCCGTCCGCGAGAAGAGACGCGCATACCGGGCGGACGGCCGCCGGTCTCAAATGCGCGGGGCAGGCACTTGCCGGGGTCGGCGGGGACGAACACCCGCGGATCCGCGGCCGGGAGCCGCCGACGCGGAGCACCCGTGGTCAGCGACCGGCGTGCCCGAACCCGTTCGCCCGCCCCGCGCGGTCGAACAACGGGCTTTTGCCCGTTCACACCGAACCGTCGGCGATGAGCACTCCGGTCGCCGACAAGCTCGCCGCCGCGCGCGCCGACCTGGCCGACCGCGACGGCGTCCTCGTCGCCTTCTCGGGCGGTGTGGACTCCAGCGCCGTCGCCGCCATCGCCCACGACGCGCTCGGCGACGACGCCGTCGCCTGCACGGCCAAAAGCGAGACGCTCCCCGACGCCGAACTCGACGACGCCCGCCGCGTCGCCGAGGAGATCGGCATCCGCCACGAGATCGTCGAGTTCTCCGAGCTCGACAGCCAGGCGTTCGTCGAGAACGGCGACGACCGCTGTTACCACTGTCGCACCATGCGGCTCGGCGCGATGTTCGACCACGCCGAGGAACTGGGCATCGACGTGGTCTGCGACGGGACCAACGCCTCCGACCCCGGTGAGGGCCACCGCCCCGGCCTGCAGGCGGTCGAGGAACTGGACGCCTACTCCCCCCTGCTGGAGCACGGCATCGGCAAGTCCGAGGTCCGTGAGATCGCCGACGACTACGGCCTCTCCGTCGCGGACAAGCCCTCGATGGCCTGCCTCTCCTCGCGGATCCCCACGGGCCTCGAAGTGACCGAGGAGCGCCTCTCGCGCATCGAACAGGCCGAGACCGTCCTGCGGACCTGGGGGTTCGAGCAGTTCCGCGTGCGCGACCACGACGGCATCGCCCGCATCGAGGTCGGGGAGGACGAACTGGACGAGGCGCTGGACCCCGAGTTCGTCCGCGCCGCCCGCCAGTACATCGGCGAACTCGGCTTCGACCACGTCACGCTCGACCTCGACGGCTACCGCACGGGCAGCGTCAGCCCCGCCGACGAGGCGGACGAGGAGACCGACGGGACGACCGAGAGCGGCGAACCGGCGGACGACGGCGGCGACCCCGTCGTCGAGGACGTGTTCGGCACCGACTACCCCACCGCCGACGAGATCTGAGGGAGGCTTTCTACGCGGCGCGCGCTGGAGCGCGCTTTCATGCGCGCGATGGAATCGCGCGAGGGATGACTGAGCGAGCAACGCGAGCGAGGGAATCGGCTGGGGAGGTGTGTGGCCGTCTGCGGTGCTGTGCAGCCGCGTTGCTGTCCTGGCGGACTGAAAGGGCGAGGCGCGCTCGCGCTCGTGCAGTCGCCTGAGTGGGCACTATCCGCGCGGGCGGTGCGGAGAGCGCGGATATCCCGCTCAGCGACCGCGAGCGGGCCGAGGGCTTTCAGTGCTCACCGTCGAGTGCTGTCGAGTCAGTTCAGAGCGGGCGAGCCGAGGGGTTTCAGCGATCGCCGTTGCCGGCGGTCGAAACACGCCGAGCGAGCGGCAGTCGTTGCCGTCCCCAGTGACACTTTCACAGGAGCGACCCACCGATAGACCGTGTCCGAACTCACGGTCCGCCGGTACGAACCCGACGACGCCGAAGCGGTCTGGGACCTCCACGAGCGGGCGCTCCGCGACATCGGCGCCTACGACGAGGAGTACGCCCACCGCGACGCCGACCTCCGGGCGGTCGAATCCGCGTACCTCGACGCCGGCGGGGAGTTCCTCGTGGGGGAGATCGGTGGGACCGACGGCTCCAGGAGCGAAATCGTCGCCATGGGCGCGCCCCAGCTCTCGACCGAGGTCGACCACCACGAGACGGACCCCGACGCGGCGGTCGTCCGGCGAATGCGCGTCGATCCCGCCCACCAGCGACGGGGTTTCGGGAGTCGGATCCTCCGGGAACTCGAATCTCGTGCGCGGGAATCGGGTTTCGACCGGCTGGTGCTGGACACGACGCCGGACCAGGAGAGCGCGGTCGCCCTCTACGAGTCGTTCGGCTACGCCGAGACGCGTCGGGAGTCGACGCCGGTCGGGGAGATGCGCTTCTACGAGCGGGAGTTGTAATCCGACACTCACCGTCCCGTAGATACTTGGGGAGAAACGAGGGCAAGCGGACGTACATGGAGAGGACGGAACAGGAGTGTATCGAGTCGCTGCGGGAGGCCGCGGAGCAGTTGGGGGAGTCGCCGTCGAAGGCGCAGTACGAGGAACTGGGGTTGACGCCCGCGGCGTCGACGATCCTTCGGGTCGTCGGCGGGTGGAACGAGGCGAAGGAACGGGCGGGACTATCGACGAACGCGTCGCGCGGGTCCCGGGTCGCGCCGAAACCCGACGGGGTCGAGCTTCCTGACGGTGAGACGTGGGAGGACCTCTCGCAGGACCAGCGATGGCACTACCGGAACCCGGAGCACAACACCGAACGAACGCTTCGCCGGCGGGCGCGACTCCGCGCGTGGGCCAACGAACGGAAGCGCGAGCGGGGCTGCGCCGACTGCGGCGAGTCCGACCCGGCCTGCCTGGACTTTCACCACCTGGACGGTGAGACGAAAGCGATGGCCGTCACCGACATGATAACGCACGGCCACGGCCGGGAGGCGCTCCGCGAGGAGTTCGAGAAGTGCGACGTGCTCTGCGCGAACTGTCACCGGAAGCGCCACGACCGGGGGCCGGCGGTCGTCGACCGCGACGGCGGACCGCGGTCGAAACGCGAACGCCTGCGAGCGTGGTCCTACGAGTACCGCCGCGACCGCGGCTGTCGTCGCTGTGCCGAGGACGACCCCTCGTGTCTCCAGTTCCACCACCCGGACCCTGACGAGAAGTCCGCGGGCGTCGGGCAACTGATCTCCGACGGTGCCGACGAGAGCGAAGTCCGCTCGGAAGTCGACCGATGTGTCGTTCTCTGCGCGAATTGCCACCGTCGCGAACACTTCGAACCCCCGACCGACGACGGGAGCGACGGAGCGAAAACGACTGAACCACGGTAACACGGCACGTTCGAGTCCGCAACACTGAAATACGGGACCGCAGTATACTCGGGTGAAGTCCTGTGGTGTAGTGGCCAATCATGTAGCCTTCTGGGGGCTACGACGGAGGTTCGAATCCTCCCAGGACTATATTTTCGGACACTTCGTTCGTGAGCGGCAGTTCCGTCCGTCGCTACGGCGTCACCACCAGTTTCCCGACGCTCTCGCGGTCCTGCATCGCCGCGAAGGCCGCGCCGGTCTCGGCCAGCGGGTAGGTCTCGTCGATCACCGGGTCGAAGGCGCCGTCGGCGACGAGGTCGACCAGCCGTTCGAGGTCGGGCTGGGTGCCCATCGTGGAGCCGACGATCCGCTTGTGGGCCAGGAAGAGGTCGGCCACGTCGAACTCGGAGGTCCCGCCGGCGGTGCGGCCGCAGACGACCATCGTGCCGCCGCGTCGGAGGACGGACTGGCCGAGTCGCGAGTACTCGCCGCCGAGGTGGTTGACGACGGCGTCGACCGGCTCGTCGACGGCGGCCTCGATCTCGGCGGTGTCGGCGGACTCGATCCCCCGGTCCAGCCCGGCCTCGCGGACCCGATTTAGTTTGCTCGCCGAGCGCGAGGTGCCGACCGTCTCGATCCCGAGGGCGTCACAGAGCTGGACGGTCGCGACGCCGACGCCGCCGGTGGCGCCGGGGACGAACACCCGGTCGCCGGCCGCCACGTCGGCGCGTCGCAACATCCGGTCGGCGGTCACGTACGCGGTGGGGAGCGCCGCGGCCGTGGTCGCCTCGACGCCGTCGGGGAGGGCGACGAGCCGGTCGGCCGTCACCCGGGCCCGTTCGGCCAGGCCGCCGTGGTACAGCGAGAAGTGCTCGCACATGTTCTCGGGCCCCTCGCGGCAGAACCGGCAGGCTCCGCAGGTCTCGTTGGGGCAGAGGACCACCCGGTCGCCCGGTTCGACGGCCGACACGTCGGGGCCGACTTCGCGGACCCGGCCGGCCACGTCGAGCCCGGAGACGAACGGGAGGTCGTCGGCGTCGACCATCGCGGAGTCGCCCTCCAGGATCCACAGGTCGTGGCGGTTGATCGAGCAGGCCGCCACGTCGACGACGGCCTCGCCCCGCTGGGGTCCGGGGTCGGGTCGGTCGACGACGCGCACGCCTTCGGGGCCGATCAGGTCGGTAAAGGCTGCGGCTCGCATGGGTCGCGTTCCGTGGGCGACGGCAAAGAGTGCGGCGTCGGCGGCGAACCCGTCGGGGGCTCGACGCCCGGCGGATCGACCGTCCGCCGCCGCGCGCCAGCGGCTCCGATCACAGTTCGAACCGCAACACGTCGCCGGTCTCGACGCCGCGCTCGGTGGTCCACCCGCGGTTCACCTCCAGCACGTACTGGCCGCGGCCGGGGTAGGTCTGGTCCTCGCCGTCCTCGTTCGGTCCCGGCTCGGGCGCGTGGTGGATCTCGGTGATCGCGCCATCGCCGTCGGCGTAGACGATGTCGAGCCCGAAGTCCATCTCGCGCATCACGTACGTGTGGCTCCCCACCGAGTCGTAGACGAACAGCATCCCCATGTCCTCGGGCAGCGACTCGGTGTCGCTCAGGCCCGTAAAGCGCAGATCTCCGGTATCGGCGACCGCGGCCGTCACCGAGCCCAGCCGTTCCCCGTCCGGGGTCGTCACTCGAACGTCGGTCGTCTCGTAGCCGGGGAACACGGCCTCGCGGGTCCCGGGTTCGAGCGGGGTCGGCGAGGCGGTCGCGGTGGCTGTCCCGGGCGGAGTCGCGGTCGGCGTCCCGGTGGCCGTCGCGGCGGGCGTTCCCGTCGGTGTCGCCCCGTCCGCTCTCTCCGTCGGCCCTATCGCCCCGTCGGCCGACGTGCTCGTCACGTCCCCGCCGTCGTCGGTCCCCTCGTCGGTCGCGGGACCGTCGCTCAGACAGCCGGCCGTCCCGGCCGCGACCGCCGCCGCGAGGAACGCTCGGCGCCGCATATCCACCCTTGGAGCTGTCGAGTGAAAAACACGCGGTCACCCCGCCCAGGACTCGGCGACGCCGCGGTAGATCCGGTAACAGCGGTCGAGGACGGGCAGCGAGACGCTCTCGTCCGCGGTGTGGGCCTCGCCGGGTTCCGCGGGGCCACAGACCACGCAGGTCGTCCCGGCGTCGGCGAGCCAGCCGGCGTCGGTCGCGTGGGGTTTGACCACCTGCTCGGGCCGTCCGTCGCCCGGCGCGGTCGCGTCTCCGTCTGCCGTCTCCCCGTCCGGCGCCGCTTCGCCCCCCGTTTCGTGTGCGTCGCGGGCCGCCGCGAGCACCGCGTCGGCGAAGGCGGGGTCGTCGCAGGCCATCGGCGGGAGGTCCTGGTCGACGGTCCAGCTGACGCCGTCGACCGTCTCCGCGCGCTCCAGGTCGGCGCGCTCGCCCGGCACCGTTCGCTCGTCGACGGTCACCTCGCAGCGCTCGGGGATCACGTTCCAGGCCGACCCGCCCTCGATCCCCGTGACCGCGATGCTCCCCGACAGTTCGCGGCCGAGTACCTCGCTACTCGGGAACGACAGGTCCCGGACGATGTCGACGGCGTCGGTCGCGCGGTAGACGGCGTTGACGCCGGACGCGACTTCGCTGGCGTGGGCGGCCGTCCCCTCGGCGACGAGCGTCGACCCGCGCCGGCCCTTGTGGGCGACGGCCACGTCGGTGACCCCCGACGCGGAGTAGCCGGTCGACCCCTCGCCGACGACCGCGTAGTCCGGGGCGAACCCCTCGTCGATGGCCGCGCGGGCGCCGACGCCCCCGACCTCCTCGCCGACGAACGACGCGAAGACCAGTTCGACCCCCGCCGGCGGGTCGGCGTCGCGGAAGGCACACATGGCCGCGGCGACGGCGCCCTTCATATCGGCGCTGCCCCGGCCGTACAGCCGGCGGTCGCCATCGGCGTCGCCGTCGGCCCCGCCATCGCTGTCGCCGCCTTCGCCGTCCGCGGGTTCCGCCCGGACGACGTACTCGCCGTCTTCGACCTGTGACTCGTCCGGCGGGACCACGTCGTGGTGGCCGACCAGCGCCAGTGTGGTCTCGCCCGACCCCTCCCTGGCGATCACGTTGCCGCCCCGCTCGTCGCCGCCGGCGTCGTCGCGGCGGACCGCGGCATCGGTGTGCTCGCGCAGCCAGGCCTCGATGCGGTCGCCCGCCGCCGCCTCCGACTCGTGACTCGGGACCGAGACCAGTCCCCGCGCGAGGTCCCGGACGTCTTCCCGTCGTTCCATGGTCGCCCCGTCGGGCGCCGCCGTCTTCAAGCCCCGCGGCCGTGCTCCGGGGCGCGTTCGGGGCCCGTCCCGCGGACCGGTCGGACGGTCGTCCGAACACGCCGCTTACTCGCGCTTCCAGGCGCTCGGCTCCATGTCGACAGCCTTGACGACCGGGCGATACAGCGCGACGATGACGACGACGACGACGAGCTCGACCCAGAAGCCGATATCGCCGACGGCGGCCCGGACGACGCCGAGGACGACCGTGACGATCACGACGATGACGAGATAGTGGGCGACGAGTTCGAGGATCTGGCCCCTGTCCATGGATGCGATACGGCCCGGGGGGACAAAAACGACGGTATCGCGGCCGACGCGTCCGCTCGGCCCGACCGACCGGTTCGACGCCGCCCCCTTCCCGGTCAGGTGCCTACACCAGCGTGTCGGGGCGGGTCGAGAGGTACTCGAAGACGGCGCCGAGGCCGATCCCGTAGACCCAGTGGGCGACGAGCGTGACGAACAGGTAGCCGGCGAGGGCGAGGCCGGCGTAGCCGTCGTAGAAGGCGAAGACGAACCCGGTCCACAGCGCCGTCCCGAAGTAGAGGCCGTGGACGGGGTCCCGGGCGCCCGGCAGGTAGTCCTTCAGCGAGGCAAAGAGTAGCGGCCAGGGGAACATCCCGGCGAGGACGAACAGGACGTACCCGGCGGTCACCGGCGGGAACAGCCCCTCGAGCCCGACCATCTCGGTGACCGTCGCGAACGACGCGCGCGTGAACACGCCGAAGCTCTCACCGATGAGCAACACGACCGTCATCAGCGCCGTCCCGACGAGCCCCCCGGCCGCGCCGACGACGCCGTCCGCGACGATGCCGAACAGCCGGTCGAACTCGTCGTCGACCACCGTCGGGTCGTCGAACTCCTCCCCCTCCACGGCACTCTCCTCCAGTTCGCGCGTGTCTGCCATGTCATCACGTACCACTGCGACGGACAAAAACCTCCCGAAAAATAGGGCGGGATACGAATCGGTTCGGCTCGTTGTTGACACCCTCCTCCGCGTAACCGCGGAGGAATCCCGAGCGGTGGGAGTTTCAGGTTCGCAGCCCAATCACCGGACTCCAAGCCCTTTCGGGCACGGGTAGTCCCACGGTATCGGACTGGTGGACTGCTGGCGGTGCCAAGCCGCCGTTACCCCTCTCCTCGACCGTGTACGGCGTCCCGGTGTTGTTTTTGCCACGGGGACGCCGGCACGCGTCACCGGACTTGGGGGTATCGTCTGACTCGCTTTGAGCAGTCGGCACGGGCACACGCTTCTAGCATGTGTGTTCACCGACTGCCCTTTCGGATACTGTCTCATTAGATGGGTGGACAGGCCACCTCCGAAGGACGGTTCGGAATCCGCTCCGTTCCGACCGATTCATACTCCTCAGTAGGGCGTCCTATCACTTAAACGTCACTATGGGAAACTCGGTGACGGCGTTTGAACGGTGGACTGTGAGCACAAGTGACGGCGCGTATCCACGGCCTGAAGGCCGTGGTATTGCGCCTGTTCAGCGTATAAAGTGGGATGGCAACACGCCCCAAACAATAAGAGCGGGTGCATCGTTGGTGATCGAACATGGTAGAAGCAGGTGGCGCGGTGGTCGGCGACACCGTCCTGGCGGGGACCAGCGGGGTCCGGGCGCCGGCGGAGGTGTTCAACAGCATCTTCGTCGCCTTCCTGGGGCTGGGGACGCTGGTCGGGGTCGTCGTCATCTCCTACACGCTGTACAACGCCTACAAGTACCGCTACCGCGAGGACGAGGACCCCGCCCCCGACGTGGACCGGCCGGAGGTCGGCGAGCTGCCCGAGGGCGGGGGCAAGGGCAAGAAGCTGTTCCTCTCGTTCGGTATCAGCGCGTTCATCGTCCTCTCGCTGGTGATCTGGACGTACGCGTCGCTGCTGTACGTCGAGGGCAAGCCCACCGAGGTCCAGCAGAACGGGGGTGACGTGATGACGGTGGAGGTCGACGGCTTCCGGTTCGGCTGGCAGTTCACCTACCCCAACGGCGCTCAGGCCAGCACGCTCCGCGTCCCGACGGACACGGTGATCAACCTCTCGGTGACATCGCAGGACGTGTTCCACAACTTCGGAATACCGGAGTTGCGCGCGAAGGCCGACGCGATCCCCGGCCAGACCACCAACGCCTGGTTCGTCGCCGACGAGCCGGGGAGCTACCAGGCCAACTGCTACGAGATCTGCGGCGAGGGCCACTCCGGCATGACCGCGCAGGTCGAGGTGATGAACGAGTCCGCGTTCGACGAGTGGTACGCGACCACGGAGCCGGCGAACGCCAGCGCCGCGAACGGGACCGCAAGTAACGGCACCGAAGCGGCCGTGAGCGGTCCCGACGCGCCCGGTGCGCTCGCCCCCGCACGCGCGGGTGGTGCGCCATGAGCCACGGCGAGGCCGGCGGCCACGAGTTCCCGCCGATGAGTTCGGTCAAGCGGTGGTTCGTCACGACCAACCACAAGGACATCGGCATCCTCTACACGATCACGGCCCTGTTCTTCCTCGTCCTCGGGGGCGTACTCGCGATGCTGATGCGCGTCCAGCTGTGGTCGCCCGGCGCGGGCATCCTCAGTGCCGGCGCGTACAACCAGGCCGTCTCCGCCCACGGCCTGCTGATGGTCTTCTGGTTCATCTCACCGTTCGCCTTCGGGTTCGCCAACTACCTCGTCCCACTGCAGATCGGCGCCGACGACCTCGCCTTCCCGCGGCTCAATGCGATGAGCTACTGGGCGTACCTCTTCTCGGGCCTGCTCTTTATCGCGTCGTTCTTCCAGGGCGGCACGTTCGACGGCGGCTGGACGATGTACGCCCCCCTGAACCTCCCGACGTACATGCCCAACATCGGGTCGACGACCGTCGTCCTCGCGCTCATCATGTTCATCGCGGCGGTGACGATGGGGTCGGTCAACTTCCTGACCACCATGTACCGCATGCGCGCCGAGGGCCTGCGGATGCGCGACCTCCCGATGTTCTCGATGTCGATCCTCCTGACGGTGTGGATGATGCTCTTCGCCTTCGCCGCCCTGCTGGCGGCGCTGATGATCCTCGCCGCCGAACACCTCTTCGGCGTGACCTACTTCTCGGCGGAGGGCGGGACGCTGCTGTGGACCCACCTGTTCTGGTTCTTCGGCCACCCCGAGGTGTACATCGTCTTCTTCCCGGCGCTGGGCATCATGGCCGAGTGCTTCCAGACGTTCACCGGCCAGCGCATCGTCGGCCGCAAGTGGTTCGTCCTCGCGATGGTGCTGGTCGCGCTCCAGAGCTTCGTCGTCTGGATGCACCACATGTTCCTCACCGGGATCAACCTGGAGATAAAGACCCTCTTCATGATCACGACCATCGGCATCTCCCTGCCGTTCGACCTGATGGTCTTCTCGCTGATCTACACGATGATCAAGGGTCGCATCCGCTTTACCACCCCCTTCCTCTTCTCGCTCGGCGCGCTGATCCTGTTCATCATCGGCGGGATCACGGGGGTGTTCCTCGGCGCGGTCGTGCTCGACTACGAGTTCCGGGGCACCTACTGGGTCGTCGCGCACTTCCACTACGTGATGGTCGGCGGCGCAACCGGGCTGTTCGCCGGGGTCTACTACTGGTTCCCGAAGATGACCGGCCGGATGTACGACGAGTACCTCGGCAAGGTCCACTTCGCGCTGTACTTCGTCGGGTTCAACCTCCTGTACTTCCCGCTGTTCGTCGCCTGGGAGACGCCCCGTCGTGTGTTCAACTACGCGCCCGGCCTGACGAGCTGGCACCAGGTCGCCTCGGTCGGCGGGTTCATCCTCGGGGCCTCCTTCCTCGTCATGTTCTACAACCTGTTCAAGAGCATGGCGACCGGCGAGGAGGTCGGCGACAACCCCTGGGAGTACTCGACCACCGCGGAGTGGGCGGTCTCCTCGCCCCCGCCGCTGGAGAACTTCCCCGGCAAACCCAGCTACGCCGGCGGGAAGCTCTCCTTCCGCGACGAGCCCGAACTGACCGCCGACGGGAGCGGCGACGACGAGCCCACAGGGTCCCCCTCGGCCGACGACCCCACCGCGTCGACCGACGGCGGGAACGTCCGCACGGAGGGTGCGACCGCCGGCGGGACGGGACTCGTGAGCGGCGCGACGAGTGCGACGCCGGCGGCGGCCGGAACCGGCACCGCCCACGGGGGCGATCGACATCCCGACCACGCGAGCTTCTGGCCGTTCGTGGTCTGTTTCGCCGGCTTCCTCACCTTCCTCGGGGTCTCGGGGATCCGTAGCGGCGGCCCGTACCTCTGGTTGACCGCGGTCGGCGGCCTGTTGAGCGCGGTCGGCTTCGTCGGCTTCGCCAACGAGTCCTTTTACGTCCCCGAGCCCACCGTCGCGGAGCAGTGGCCGTTCGGCGGCGTCGAGAACATGAAGCTGGGGATGTGGACGTTCCTGGCCTCCGACGTGGTCCTGTTCGGCGGGTTCGTCGGCTCGTACCTGTTCCTGCGGGTCGCCAATGGCTGGATCCACTGGCACCACGCGTTCATCCCCGAGGCCCACGTCACGTTCCCCGGGCTGGTCAACACGTACCTGCTGCTGGCGAGCAGCTTCGCGGTCGTCCTCTCGCTGGTCGCCGCGCACAAAAACTCCAGGCGGGGCGTCGTCGCCAGTCTCACCGTGACGTGGCTGCTCGGCGTCGGCTTCCTGATCAACAAGGGCCTGGAGTGGCAGCACCTGTTCCACATCTCGACGGAGGCGTTCCCCAACGGCTGGAACGTGGGCACGAACGTCGCCTCGTCGACGTTCTACCTGACCACCGGGCTCCACGGCGCCCACGTCATCGTCGGGCTGATCATGCTCATGTACATGATCCCTCGGGCCTGGAAGGGCGCGTACCTTGACGACGACTCCAGCCTGGAGTACTTCGGGCTGTACTGGCACTTCGTGGACATCGTCTGGCTGTTCCTGTTCCCCCTCTTCTACATCCTGTAACCATGGCACGATTCAAACTCTACACCGCGATATTCGTGGTACTGATGGCGCTGTCGACGACGCAGGCGCTCGTCGAACAGACCGGGATGGTGAACTTCGACGCGCCGGGGACCTACTGGACGGCGTTCGGGATCATCCTCGCTCTGTCGTTCGTCAAGGCGACGTTCGTCGCAACCTACTACATGCACCTCCGCTGGGAGCCCCGGTCGGTCACCTACCTGTTCCTCGGCGGGCTGTTCGTCGCGCTCGCGCTGACGACCGCTGCGGCCTACTCGATCCTGTAGGAGTCGGGCCGTTTTCGGGGCGACGAGGAGGTGACCGAACTGGTTCGGCCCCGATCGCCAGCGTTTATCCGCTCGACGCTGTCTGTCCGTCCAGTCATGTCAGAGGCTGGTTCGGCAGATCGCGGCGGGGGGACCGCCCCGGACGGTGACGGGTCGCGGCTGGCCTCGCTGGTCGCGACCTGGCCGCGGCGGATCGGGGTCGCCCTCGGGGGACTGGTCGGCCTGCTGGTCGTCCTGTACCTCGTCGGGATCATCGGCGCGCCGGCGGCTGGCCTGGAAGACCGCGGCGACTGGGGGGAGGTCACCGACGAGCGCACCGAGGTCGTGACGACCGTCTGGGTCGACAACCCCAACCCAATCGGCGTCTCGCTGGGCAACACCGTCACCGCGGAGTACGACATCGTCCTCAACGACGTGTTGCTGGCCGAAGGGTCGAAGTCAGACATCGAGGTCCCGAAGGACAACAGCACCGAACAACTGCGAACGGACGTGATCAACGACCGCCTGGCCGACTGGTGGGTCGCGTTCGTCCGCGCGAACGAGACGGTCCACGTGGACGCCAACGCGACGCTGCAGGTGAACACACTGTTCAGCGCAAGCCACGACGTGCACCGCAACCGGACGATGCTCAACGAGTCGACGCCGGTCGTCGACGCGCTGTCGGCATCGGTCAACGAGACCAGCGGCACCTACACCGAGTCCGTGAGCGCGAGCGAGGTCGGCGAGGACGTGCTCGGTGACGATCCGCTGGGCGGGAGTGACAGCGTCACCGTCGGCTACGAGGTCCAGCGGGGCTGGGCGACCTGGGGCGACGTGTCGGAGTCGGAGACGACCGTCCGGTTCCACCTGCTCGTCCACAACCCCGGCGACGTGCCGGTGCCCGCGTCGCCCGACGGCCTCGGCGTCAGCGTCGACATGAACGACGTGCGCACCTTCGAGGCCGAGAGCGGCGACCTCTCGGCGGAAAGTCTCGGCCCCGACGCCGTCATCGCGCCGGGCGAGACCCGCGAGGTCACCTACCGCGTGACGATGGACAACGGACAGGTCGACGACTGGTTCACCAGCCACGTCCGCGCGGACAGGGGTCCGGGTGTGGAGGCGACGGCCGTCACCGCGCAGTTCCAGGTCGTCTTCGAGAACCCCGCAACCGGCGGCCAGTTCCGCCTCCCGGGCGAGTCGCCGGTCGGCTACGACTGCTCGTTCCGGACGGCCATCCTCGTCGACGGGCAGAACAGCTCCTCGACCTGCGAGCCGCCGACCGTCTCCGGGAACTGAGCGGGTTCCCGTCTTTCACTCCGCTCTTGCGTCGTCGCCGTCGCTCCCCGGCGAGGGGAACCCGGGTCGCCAGTACAGCAGCGCGACCGACGCGAGGAAGGCGACCGTCGAGATGTCCACGGAGTAGGCGATGGCGGTCGACATGAGCGTGACCCAGCCGCCGAGGACGCCCGTGACCGCCGAGGCGAAGATCGGGGCGGAACAGCTGAGACAGGAGACGAAGCCCAGGGTACCCGAGGCGACGACGCCGCTGGCGTCGACGATGGCGGCGTAGACGAGGTACGTGAGCCCGAGGTAGCCGATCACGCGGTAGGGGACGACGGAGACGTAGAACGTCCGGGTGATCAGGCGGACGCGGGCCCAGCCCGGCGAGCCGGAACCGACGCTGAGCCCGAGGATCCCCTCGGGGATCGGGTGGTGGCCGCCGACGGTCAGCCCGATCAGGCCGGCCCAGTTGGCGAGGACGAGGAAGTAGCCGGCCGCGAGCGCGCCGGCGATGAGATGCCGGCGCGGCGGGGCCGAGGGGATCGGGGTGCGGGAGGCGGCGACGAGGACGGCGTTGATCCAGACGAACGGGTAGAGGACGTACCGCGGGACGGTGACGGTCCCCGGCGTGGCGAGGAAGTAGCCGGCGACGAGGACGCCCTCGAGCGCGACGGCCGCGGCCAGCACTCCCGCGCCGGTCGGCCAGGAGCGTGCGACTCGGCGGGTCGAGTGGGCCATTAGCCGGTCGTGACGAGCACGATCGTGATCGCGACGACGGCGAGCATGCCCGTCGCGACGGCGCCGCCGGCGGCCGCCTGTGCGCTCGGGCGGCCGTTCTCCCGCATCGCGAAGTAGACGCCCGCGACGAGGAAGCTGGCGACCAGGGCGACGACCGCACCGATGACCGCCGGTCCGGTGATCGCACCGCTGGCGTAGGCCATCGCGCCGAACATGAACCCGAGCACGAGCGCGACGTAGGCGACCGTCCACGTGCCCGTGCGCCCGGCGAGGCCCGCTAGCCCCGAGGGCGGTCGCTCGCCGCCCGCCACTTCCCGGGCGACCCGGGGGACGTAGTGGCGCCACCGCCGCGACCGGAGGACGAACAGGACGACCCCGACCCCGAGCAGCCCCATCAACACCATGCTCGCGAGATAGGTCGTGTTGGCCATGGTACGTGTCTACACACCACTTTCCATCCGAGGTTTATAACTATTCTTGTACTGGGACCGAGCGGACGGCGCTCGTTCGGTGTGACGACGACGCCGACACGCTTTTTCGGGGCGGCGACACAGAAGGGACCATGACCGACGGACCCGAAGCGGGCGAGGGCGACGGGGGCGACGTGGACGCGGCGTCGACCGAGGGGGACGCCGAATCGCCGGACCGGGCGGCCGACACACAGCCGACCGACGACTCCGAAGCCGACGACGTGAACGCCTCCGGGGGGAGCGACGCCGACGACCCCGTCGACACGCCGGACGCGGGCGACGCCGGACCGGCGGACACGCCCGACCCGGATCTGCCGCCGGACGTGGCCAAGTACGACCGCTTCAAGAAGATCGACGGCGGCACCTACGACCGCGCCAACGACTTCCTCCGCGAGCGCACCTACATCACGGCCCGCGAGTGGGCCATCGCCCGCCTCTGCGCGGACTTCCGCACCGAAACCGGCGTCGAGATGACCAAGATCGGCGAGAACCTCCCCGAACTCGTCCCGTTCATGACCGACACCTACACACCCCAGGCGGTCAATCAGGCCCGAGCCTCCTTCGAGGAGAAGGTCCGCAAGGCCGGCGCGACCTTCCTCTACGGGGCGATGTGCGACTTCTTCACCGCCGAGGAACTGGACGACGTGATGTACGAGGCCACCGAGGTCGCGAAGTTCCTGCTGGAAGTGGAGGGCGTCGAACTCACCGTCGAGGAGGAGCTGGAGGCCGAGGACGAGATCTCCGAGGTGATGCGCGAGGTCCGGGAGCACTCCGCGGCGCTGCGCCACGACGAGGTAGAGTGTCCCGACTGCGGCCACCACTTCGAGGCCACGGCCGCCGACGCCGTCGACGACGACTGAACGTTTTTCACTCGCCCGAACGGACCGCCGGACATGGACGCCGCCCGACGCGTGGTCCTCCTCGAACTCGGGATGGGCCTGCTGTGGCTCGGGTACGGCTTCGGCATGACCGGGTTCGCGGGGCTGCGGAGCGGCTGGTGGCTCGCGGTCCCGGCCGCCGCGGGGACGGTCGCGCTCATGTACGCCGAGGAGCACCGCGTGGCCGACTGGGACCCCTACTACCGCGGCGGACTCGCGATCGCGCTCGTCGTCGGGTTCACCGCCGTCGTCGGCGCCGTGGGCGCGCTGACGGCGCTGTCGGTCGTCGACGCGATCGCGGTCGCGATGACCGGGATCGGCGCCGGCCTGCTCCCCTACCGGTTCGTCTACGGGGTCGTCCGACCGGTACCGGAGTCGCGGCTCGCCGCCGCGCGTGAGCGGGCGTTCTGAGCAGCAGACCGGGGAGAGGGGCGTTCGATTCGTTCAGCGTCCGTCGTCGTCGGGGCGCTCCTCGACGACCTCGGCGGCCAGGTCGGCGATAGACTCGGTCTCGTCGCCGCGCGCGGCCGGGACCCGGTCGTCGTCAGTGGCCTCGCCGGCGCTCCGGACGTTCCGCCCGACGGCGTCGCCGAACGACTCGCTCGACCCGCCGGGGCGGTCGTCGGAGTCGCGCTCGTAGACGACCGACCCCCGCACGAGCGTCAGCTCGGGGAAGACCGCCTCGCGGCCCTCGAAGGGCGTCCAGTCGCACTTCGTGTGCAGCCGGTCGGCGCGGACCGGGTGGGTCTTCCCGGGGTCGACCAGCACGAGGTCGGCGTCCATCCCCTCCGCGACCCGGCCCTTCGACGGCAGGTCGAACACGTCGGCGGGGTTGGCGGCGGTCAGGTCCCGGACGCGCTCGTAGGTCAGGTCGCCGGTCCGGGCGTCGGCCAGCAGGAGCGGGAGGGCAGTCTCGACGCCGGGCACCCCCGACGGAGCGTCCCAGATGTCGGCGTCTTTCTCCGCGGCGGTGTGGGGGGCGTGGTCCGTCGCTATCATATCGACGGTCCCGTCGACGACGCGGTCGTAGACGCGCTGGCGGCGCTTCTCGCGGCGCAGCGGCGGGTTCATCCGCCCGTGGGTACCCAGTTCGCGCAGGTCGTCGCGGGAGAGGTACATGTGGTGGGGCGTGACCTCGCAGGTCATGCCCGTCTCCTTCGCGGTGTCGATGCCCTTGGGGGTGGAGGTGTGTGCGATGTGGATGGTGGTGTCGCGCTCGGCGGCGACCTCGCAGGCCCGCTCGACGGCGGCGCCCTCGGCGCGGGCGGTGCGGTAGGCGCTCCAGGCGTCGGCGTCGTCGCGTTCCTTCGCGGAGACGTTGAACAGGCCCGCGTCCTCGGCGTGGACGGTGACGGTCACGTCGCGGGCGTCGGCCTCGGCGAGCGCGTCGAGGAACAGGGGCTCCTCGATGCCCATGTTGCCGGTCGAGTCGGCGAGGAAGACCTCGCCGAGGGCGAAGAGATCGCGGTCGAGCAGCGAGTCGGGGTCCCAGTCGGCGGTGACGCCGCCGTTGAGGCCGTAGTCGACCAGCGAGTCGGCCGCGCGGTCGGCCTTCTCGTCGAAGGCGGCGCCGTCGACGGTCGGCGGCGAGGTGTTGGGCTGGTCGACGACGGTCGTCACGCCCCCGGCGGCGGCGCTGCGCGAGCCCGTCGTCCAGTCCTCCTTGTGCGAGTCGCCGGGCTCGCGGAAGTGGACGTGCGCGTCGATCATCCCCGGGAGCAGGCGCTTGCCGGTCGCGTCGACCGTCCGCTCGCCCTCCCGGCCGCCCAGGTCCTCCCCGACCGCGGCGACCGTCTCGCCCGACACGCGGACGTCCCGCCGGCGGCCGTCCGCGAGCGTCGCGTTCCGGAACAGCATACCCCACCTCGAACGTCCGGTACCCTAAGTCCCGCGGTTTCCTCCAACTCGCCGGCACGTATTCGACGGGCAGCGGGCTCAGCCGACCCGTTCTATCGACGCCGCGGGCGGATCGCCACCGACCAGCGCCCGCTCGACCGCCCCGACGACCGCGTCCGGGTCGGCCTCGCCCCCCGCCCGCGCGACGCTCCCGACCGCCTCCGCGTCGAAGGGAACGTCCAGCGCCGCGTAGACCGGATCGAGCACCGACGCGATGGCTTCGTGGTCGCGGACGACGAGCACGCCCGCGACGACCGCCGCGTCGGCGCGCACCCGCTGGGCCAGGCCGGCGAGTTTCCGCGCCCGACCGCCGCAGTCGGCCTGGACCGAGTGTGTGCCCGGGCAAAAGGAGTCGGCGGGCTCGCCCTCGCGGGCGTCGAGGCCCAGGGCGTCCAGGGCGTCGAGCAGGTCGGCCGTCGCCGCGTCGTAGCGCTCGGTCAGCCCCGAGCGCGGGTCCGCGACCGGCCGCACCCGCGTGAACGCGGCCGTCGACCCGGTGTAGGCGACGGCGCGGCCGCCCACCTCGCGCTCGACCGCCGGGAAGCCCCGTTCCGCGGCGACCGCGCGGGCCTCGTCGTACCCCTCCGCGCGGGCGTCGCGTCGACCGAACGCGACCTGTCGGTGGGGCCGCCAGACCCGGACCGCGGGTTCGCGGTCGGTGGCGACCCGTTCGGCCAGCCGCTCCGAGACCGCGCGGTCGGCCTCGATACTGTCCGCGCGGCCGCGGTAGACGCGCATACTGTCCTTTCGGGCCGGGAGCCGCAAAACGCTCCCGCTCGGATGCCCCGTTATCCTGTACGGGAAGATACCCAGAATTGTGGGAATATTTTTCTGTAGGCGGGCACGAAATACGTGTATGTCGAAGACCACCGACGAGCGGGGGCGGCTCTACCTCCCGAAAGACGTGCGCGAGCGGTTCGGTGACCGATACCGGATCGTCGAGCTTCCGACCCACGTCGCGCTCTTTCCAGTCGACGACGATCCCCTGTCCGGGCTCAAAGACGCAGTTGGCGATGCGTTCGAGGGTGAGGACGTGGGGACGCTGAAATCCGAGGCCCGGGAGAGTATCGAGCGGACCGTCGAGGAGGAGGCGAACCGGCGCCAACGAGAGGACGAGTGACTCGTGTACGTCGAAACCGACTTTCTCGTCGCGCTCGCGAAGGAGGACGACTGGTTGCACGACCCTGCCGTCGCGGCGCTCGACGAGTACGACGACCTCCACACGTCGATCCTGTCATACGCGGAACTGCTGGTGTTGTTCTACGACCGGGCCGCCGCCGAGTATCGGATAGACCTCCCGCGAGCGGTAACGGATCTGGTGGAACTCGTTCCGATACGACCTCGTGGGCACGAGGATGCCGTGCTGGCCGCCGCAGCGTTCATCGACGAACATCAGTTGACGCCGTTTGACGCGCTCCACGCGGGGTTCGCGGCAGCCGAAGACCACCGCGTGCTGTCGACGGAACTCGACTACGAGACGGTCGGCCTCGACCGCATCCCGCTCGACGAACTGTGAGAAACAGGTGAAACGAATCTACACCGTTGTCGACCGCCACCGATGAACGTCACGCTGTCCGCCGAGTCGCTCGCGCCCTTCCGGCGGGTCACCCTCTACAACTCCCCCTTCGCCGCTCACGACCGCGGCTGCGCCGTCGACCTCTACCCCGGCGACGCCGACGGCGACACGCTCCGGCCGAACCCCGAGGACGGCCCCGCCGTCGACGCGCCCTCGCCCGTGGCCGGCGAGGTGGTCGAGACGCGGACCGTGCGGGCGCCGTCGCAGCCCTACGCGGCCGAGGAGGACCACCTGATACTCGTCGACACCGGCGAGTGCGTCGCCCGACTCCTGCACGTCGAGCCCGCCGTCGGACCCGGCGACCGCGTCGCGGTCGGCGACTCGCTCGGTCGGCTCGTCCGCGCCGGCTTCTTCGCGCCGTGGGTCGCCAACCACCTCCACCTCGGCTTCCGCGAGTACGGCGCGGACTATCACCGCGCCGCGGGGTCGCTACCGCTCGCGGTCGACCCTGACCTCGCCGTGACCGCGCTCGACTGGGACGGCACCGGCCGCGTCGTCGCCGCGGGCGACACCTACGCGGTCCTCGACACCCCCACACATCCCGCGCCCGGCGAGCGCTTCGCCGGGCTCGCCGCGACCGACGCCGCGGGCGACCAGATAGGCGTGCTCGACGGCGGCCTCCCGCACTACGACGGCGGCGGCCTCCTGACTACCGACGCACCCGCCGACGACGGACGCGACGTGTATCTGCTCGGCGAGCGCGTCGGCCGCGCGGACGGGCGGACCGTCGACTGGACCGACCCGACCGTGCTGGCCAACGGCGACCCGGTCACGGGCATCGCGCTCGCGCTCGGTCGCGACGGCGCTGGAGTGAAGCTCGTCGGCGAGTCAATCGACCTACCAGTCGGAACAGAAGTTGCGGTTTCAGTGCGCTGATCCGGAGTCAACCACGAGCCACGTATCACAGCTCGGCTTCGAGCTTCGAGAGGGCGTACGAGAGCATTTCCACGGACGTGCCAGCGAGGGTCCCCGCATAGAAAGCGAGAACCGTGTCGGGTCGCGGTATGAGGTTCTCCCTGCCCGCGAGCCCCGTCGCAGTGAGGAAGCCCCGCAGGTCGTCGTAGTTCCCTGGTGCAAGTGCATACTCTATCCCGACGAACAGGGTGGCGAGAACGACCGCGTTCGCGCCCGCAACCGCGATCACGTATCGCAGAGAGGTGTGTGACCCCCCGAATAGTGCAGTCGCGACCGTATCGACGGAACGAAGCGATACCGCGACGGCTGCGCCGGTCAACAGCGCGATCCGGAGCTGGAACTGTACCGACGAGTATGTCGATCCGTCGACGAATCGAGTGGCGTGATACAGGAGGTCGATCGAGAAGAACAGCACGAAGACGAGAGAGCCGACCACAGTCACGGCAGAGATGGCGAACGCGATCCGCTCGCGTGTCAGTGACGGAGCGACAGCGTGCGAGTCGAACACCGTTCTCTCAGCCCAGTCGACTATCGGAATCACCAGCAGGTACCCGATCACGGCGAGGAGTGAGAACAACAGGGCGGTCAGCGCGGAGGTGAACCCCTCCTCGACGGCGCTGAATATCACTGACATCGGTCCAGTCCGAGGTGTGGTCAGGTCGAGTAATACGTTTTCGAACAGGTCCTCACCCCGTACTGTCCTTCGGGACGGATCGGGGCCGGGAGTCGGACCTGTGAAAGTCAGTCGCGCGAACCCAGTTGCTTCTCGTATCGGATAAGTTCGTACTCGCCCTCGGTTCGGTGGTCAGTCCCCTCGTAGCCGCGGGTCACGTAGAAGCACACCGCGGCGCGCTGTCGCTGTGCAGTCCAGAGGAAGAGTCGGTCGAGACCCCGCTCGCGGGCCGCCTGTTCGAGGCCGGCGACTACGCGGTCGCCGTGGCCCTCGCGCTGGTGGTCCGGGTGGACCGCGACCCGCAGGAGTTCGCCCGCACCCTCGGGGATCTCGTCGCCCTCGACCGCGAGCCCGCCCATCGCGACCACCTCGGCGTCGTCGCCGTCAGTGTCGTCCCCACCGATCTCGACCACCAGAAACTCCCCACCGGAGTCGAGATACGACGACCGCACGTCGTCGAGGTCGTCGGTGTCGGGCACGTCCACGGGGTCTGTCCCCGCGTCGGCGAGCGCGACGCGGTGCAGTCGACGGACTGCCTCCCGGTCCCGCGGTTCGTACCGTCGGACGCTGGCCGACGGCCGCTCGTCGGAGTCGCGGTCCGCCATTCAGACGAACTCGATGTCCGCGAGCGGTGTCACCTCGCCGAACAGGAAGTCGGCGTGTTCTAAGGCGTACTCGCGGTGGTCCTCCTCGATGCAGCCCACCGCGTCCTCCAGGAGGACGGGCCGGTAGTCCCGGAGCCCGGCGCTGGAGGCGGTGTGGAGCACGCAGACGTTCGCCAGCGTCCCACAGATCACCAGGTCGTCGATGTCGTGGGCGTCCAGCCACCCTTCCAGTTGCGTCTCGTAGAAGGCGTCGTAGGTGTGTTTCACCACGACCAGGTCCTCCTCACGGGGGTCGAGTTCCTCGACGATCTCCGCCTCCCAGGAGCCCTCGAGGACGTGCTCGCCCCAGCGGTCGAACTCGTCGTAGTAGTGGGCGTCCTCGAACTGCTCGGGCGGGTGCACGTCCCGGGTCCAGACGACCTCGGCGCCGGCCTCGCGGGCCTTCGACACCGCCTCGCCCACGGGCTCGATGGCCTCCTCGCTCCCCGGTGCGTAGAGGCTGCCGTCGGGGTGACAGAAGCCGTTCTGCATGTCCACCACGACGACCGCCGCGCTGTCGGCGTCGACTCGCATGAGCGGTCGTTGGGACGGGTGAAGCAAAAGCCCTGCTGGGCGGACCGCGATACCGGCCGGACCGCAACCGCGCCCGACTCGTCTGCACTCGACGGTGAGCGGTGAACACTCTCGCCGCGCTCGCTAGCTGTCTCGGTGGCCGCAGTGGACAGCAAGCGATGAAAGCCCTCGCCGCGCTCGCTAGCTGTCTCGGTGGCCGCAGAGGACAGCAAGCGATGAAAGCCCTCGCCGCGCTCGCGGTCGCTGAGCGACATATCCGCGCTCTCGGCACCGCCCGCGCGGATAGGGGTCGCTCAGGCGACTGAACTGCGCGCGAGCCCGCCTCGCCCTTTCAGTCCGCCAGGAACCGCAACCGCACCGCGACCGCAACAGCACCGCAGACGGCCACGAGCCTCCCCAGCCGATTCGCGACACGCGAGTCGCGAATCCCTCGCGCGATTACTGTCGCGAGACGAGACTCGCGACAGCGCGCGCCGGGCGTCCAACTCCCGGGCTCGAAACGCCGTGGGACGATCCCGCAGGCCGACACAAGACCTATCGGAACCGGCCGAAACAGACGGGGTATGACGGAGGAAGTGCGCGAGTGGTGGGAGCTGACGGCTCGCTGGTTTCAGGACGATGTCGACCTCGACGTGGGGATCAACTGGACCGGCGTGGGGGTCGACGACGACCTGCGGCTCCTGCTGGACGTGGCCGGCAAGGACGTGCTGGAACTCGGCTGCGGGGGCGGACAGTGCTCGGTCGCGCTGGCCGAACGGGGCGCGAACGTGACCGGCATCGACCTCTCGGCGGAACAGCTCGAGTTCGCCCGCGAGCTGGCCGCCGAGCGCGACGCCGACGTGGAGTTCCTCCAGGGCGACGTGACCGACCTCCCGTTCGCCGGCGACGGCTTCGACGTGGCGTTCAACGCCTACGTGTTCCAGTGGGTCGACGACCTCGCCGCCTGCTTCCGGGAGACCCACCGCGTGCTCCGCGAGGGCGGTCGGTTCGTCTTCTCGATGCCCCATCCCGTCTACGAGTTGGCCGACCCCGAGAGCCACGAAATCGAGGCGAGCTACTTCGACACGGGGCGGCAGGTCACGCCCCAGGACGACCTGGAGACCGACATGGTGACCTACCGCCACCGGGTCGCCGACGTACACAACGCGCTCGTGGGGGCGGGGTTTCGGGTCGAGCGAATGCTCGAACCCGGCTCTCCCGACCCGGACGACTACGAGGAGGGGCCGTGGGGCGAGCGCAGGCCCGAGTTGCTGGCGAAGTTGCCGTCCACACTGGTCTTCGAGGCGCGGGCGGAGTGACCGAGGACCAGCCGCGAGTACGTCGCTCGCCCGGAGCGTAGCTTTTTCACCCGGGGGCGAAACTGCCGAGTCGTGCCACCGGACACTACGGACCCGCCGAACGTCGTGCTCGTCTTCGCGGACGACCAGGGGTTCGGCGACATCGGCTGTTTCGGCTCGCCGTACATCGAGACGCCGCACCTCGACGGCATGGCGGCCGACGGCGCGAAGTTCACGAGCTTCTACGCGGGCGCCCCCATCTGCACGCCGTCGCGGGCGTCGCTGATGACCGGGTGCTACCCCGCCCGGGTGGGGCTGGAGGAGTGGGTGCTGTTCCCCGGCGACGACGAGGGGCTCCACCCCGACGAGGTGACGATCCCCGAGGTGCTCGCGGCGGCGGGCTACACGTCGACCTGTCTCGGCAAGTGGCACCTCGGCGACCGCGAGCCGTTCCTGCCGACGAACCACGGGTTCGACGAGTACTTCGGCGTGCCCTACTCCAACGACATGGGCGCCGCCCACACCGAGGGGAAGTACCGCGAACTCCCGCTGATGCGGGACACGGAGGTGGTCGAGGCGCCCGTCGACCAGTCGACGCTCACGCGCCGGTACACCGAGGAGGCCGTCGAGTTCATCGAGGACAACCGCGACGGCCCCTTCTTCTGCTATCTCGCCCACACCATGCCCCACGTCCCACTGCACGCCTCCGAGGGGTTCGACGGCGCCTCCAGACGCGGCGACTACGGCGACGCCATCGAGGAGATCGACTGGAGCGTCGGGCGGATCCTGGAGACGCTCGACCGGCTGGGCATCGACGACGAGACGCTCGTGATCTACACCTCGGACAACGGGCCCTGGCTGGAGGAGGGGGTCGACGGCGGGAGCCCCGGCCACCTCTCGGGCGGCAAGTTCTCCGTCGAGGAGGGCGGCCCGCGCGTCCCAGCCATCGCACGCTGGCCGGGGACGATCCCCGCCGGGAGCGTCTGCAGTGAACTCGTGACGACGATGGACCTCCTGCCGACGCTAGCGAACCTGGCCGGCGTCGACCCGCCCGCCGACCGTGTTATCGACGGCGCGGACGCGACCGACCTCCTGACCGACCCCGAGTCGGCGGACTCGCCGCGCGACAGCTACATCTACCAGACCGGCGGCGGCGACTTCGGCGCGGTCCGCGACGCAGACGGCTGGAAACTCCACCTCGACTCCGAGGAGCTCTATCACCTCCACACCGATGTCGAGGAGCGGTTCGACGTGGCCGACGAGAACCAGGGGATCGCCGACCGCCTCCGCGAGACTGCGAGTGACCTCGCGACGGACCTCGACGAGAACGCCCGTCCGGTCGGGCGCGTCGACTGAGCCGCGCTCGTCGGTAGCGGGGGTCCCCGCGGCCACCGGACCGACGTTCACGCCCACTCGTCGGGCCAGATGTCGGCGGCGCGCATCCCCTCGTCGGCGCCGTACTCTTCGAGGGCGTCGCGGACCGCCCCGGGGTCGAGCCGCGGCAGGTCGCTGGCGGCGACCGCGCGGACGAACAGGGCGACCAGCATCGCGTGCTCGCGGAGCGTCCGCCGGTCGGCCTTGTCGCGGGTGTCGGCGCGGGTGTGGGTCCAGCCGCGGTCCCACGGCCCCGCCGAGTCGGGGTTGCTGCTGTGCAACTGCAGCGCCGGGACGCCCGCGCGGAGGAACGGCCAGTGGTCGCTGTAAGGATGGGGTCGCTCCTGCACGTCGAGGGGGTGACCGACCGCGTCGGCGACGCCCCCGGCGAGGTCGCCCATCGCCTCCGAACCGTGGACCAGCGCCGTCAGGTCGCGGTACCGGCCGGCGCCGTCGACGTTGACCACCGCGTGGACGCCGTCGAGGTCGAGGCGGTCGGCGAGCGCGTCGCTGCCCACCAGTCCGAGCTCCTCGCAGCTGACGCCCGCGAGGCGGACTGGCCGGTCGAGATCCATCGCAGTCAGGATCCGGGCCGCGGCGGCCAGGGTCGCGATCCCGCAGCCGTTGTCCAGCGCCCCCTCGCCCACGTCGTGGGCGTCGAAGTGCGCCACGACGACCACCTCGCGGTCGCGCTCGTCCGCCGCTCGCTCGCCGCGGTCGTCGGAGTCCGCCTCCGGTTCCGTCCCCGGTCCGACCCGGCCGACGACGTTGCGGCTCGTGCCGGGTTCGGTCTCGGCGTCGACGCGCAGGTGCGCCCGGGCGCCCTCGCTCGCGTAGTCGCGGAGCCACTCGCCGGTTTCCTTGCTCACGCCGAGGCCCGGGATCGCGGCCTCGGCGTCGAACCGGAGGGAGCCGGTCGGCGGGAGCTGGCCGGGGACGTGGTTGGTGAAGACGAACGCCTCGGCGCCCGCCGCGGCGGCGTGGCCCACCTTCTCGGCGCGGTGGTAGGGGCGGCCGAAGTCCGGCGGCGTCGCGGTGCGCGTGACGGCGACCGCGCCCGACACGTCGGCGGCGTCCAGTTCCGCCGGCGTGCCGTAGCCCACGTCCACGAGCGGGGCCTCGCACTCGTGGGCGGGCGAGTAGGGGAGCGCGACGGCCTCGAACGACCGCTCGACGCCCCGGTCGGGCACGCTCACGGCGAGGTCGGTCGTCCCGCGGGTCCAGCGGCTCACGTCGAACGGCTGTTCGCTGACCGCGCGGACGCCCGCCGACTCGAAGGCGTCGGCGACGAGTTCGGCCGCGCGGCGGTCGCCGGGGTGGCCGCCCAGCCGGTCGTCGAGCTCGGTCAGCCGCGTCAACAGCTCCCACGAGTCGTCGGCGAGCCAGGCGCGCCCCAGCGGTGCGGCCGCCGGGTCGTCGCCGGCGAGCGACCCGCCGGCGTCGAATCCGTCCATACCGTCCCTGGCGTCGCCGGCGATAAAAGCGTGGGCTGTCCGCCGCTCTCGGCGTCCACCGTTCGCCGGCCCTTCCGGCATCGAACGGCTTACGGCGCGACGGCGCCAACTCCGTGCCATGAGTTCCGTGCCCGAGCGCGGCGACATCGACGAGGAGTACAAGTGGGAGCTCGAATCCCTCTACGCTGACGACGAGGAGTGGGAGGCCGCCTTCGAGTCCGTCCAGGAGCGACTCGACGACCTGCGCGCCTTCGAGGGGCGGGCGACCGACGACCCCGAGACCCTGGGGGACTGCCTGGAGACCTACGAGTCGATCATGCGCGAGGTGGCGAACGTCTCCGCCTACGCCCGGATGCGCAGCGACGAGGACACCGCCGACAGCCACTACCAGGCGCTGTCCTCCCGGGCCCAGTCGCTGTCCTCGGAGGCCTCCTCGGCCGCCAGCTTCCTCGAACCCGAGATCCAGAGTCTGGACCGCGAGACTGTCGAGCAGTACATCGAGAAGAATCCCGACCTGGCGGTCTACGAGCACTACTTCGACGACGTGCTACGGATGAAACCGCACACCCGCTCGGCCGAGGTGGAGAACCTGCTCGCGGACCTGGGCGAGGTGCTGGGCTCGACCGGCGAGGTGTACAACATGCTCGTCAACGCCGACGTGGAGTTCCCCACCGTCGAGGACCCCGACGGCGAGCCCCGGCGGATCACCCTCAACAACTTCACGACGCTGCAGGAGAACCCCGACCGCGACTTTCGCCGCGACGTGTACGAGACGTTTTACGACGAGTGGGAGGAGTACCGCAACTCCGTCGCCGCCGCCTACCGGAACAGCGTCAAGACGGACGTGAAACTGGCCCGGGCGCGCAACTACGACACCGCCCGCGAGGCCGCCCTCGACGGCCCCAACGTCCCCGTGGAGGTGTACGACACGCTCGTCGACACCGTCGACGACAACCTCGACGTGTTGCAGCGCCACGCCGACCTCAAGCGCCGCTCCATCGGTGCGGACGAACTCAAGATGTGGGACCTGTACGTCCCGATGGTCGAGGGCGAGAGCCCCGACGTGGAGTACGACCAGGCCCGCGAGTGGGTGACGGGGGCGGTGGAACCGCTCGGCGAGGAGTACCAGGAGTGGCTCGCCGAGGGACTCGACTCCCGGTGGGTCGATGTGTACGAGACCGAGAACAAGCAGTCGGGCGCCTACTCCGGTGGGACCTACGACTCCCAGCCGTTCATCCTGATGAACTACCAGGACGACGTGGCCTCGATGTACACGCTCGCCCACGAACTCGGCCACTCGCTGCACTCCGAGTACACCAGCGAACACCAGCCGTACGTCTACAGCTCCTACGAGATCTTCGTCGCCGAGGTGGCGAGCACGGTCAACGAGACGCTCCTCACGCACCACCTGCTCGACGTGGTCGACGACGAGCGGCTGCGCCGGCACGTCCTCAACCAGTACCTCGAACGATTTAGATCGACGCTGTTCCGCCAGACGATGTTCGCGGAGTTCGAACACGAGACCCACCGGCTCGAAGAGGAGGGCGAGGCGCTGACCGCCGACCGGCTGGACGAACTGTACGGCGACCTCAAGGGGAAGTACTACGCTGACGCCGATGTGGACGACCGCATCGCCCGCGAGTGGATGCGGATCCCGCACTTCTACCGGGCGTTCTACGTCTACCAGTACGCGACCGGCATCTCCGCCGCCGTCGCGCTCGCACAGGGCATCCTGGAGGAGGGCGAGCCGGCCGCCGAGCGCTACCGGGAGTTCCTCGCCAGCGGCTCACGGGAGTACCCGCTCGAACTGCTGGACTCGGCCGGCGTCGACATGACGAGTTCCGACCCGATCCAGTCGGCCATCGACACCTACGACGAGTTCCTGGACGAGTTCGAGGACCTGATCTGAGGTTCGCAGCCGTCGCCGCAACAGTTCGCTCCGACTCTCGACGCCCCCGTCTCGACTCGAACGCGGCGACCGACGGAACCACTTTCCGCGTCACGACCCAACTGGGATCGATGAGTCGACAGGACCAGCAACCGACCGAAAACGCAGCGACGAAGGTGGTGCTCTCCTACCCCTCGGACCTCAGTACGTGGGGCCGGGACAAGCTCGACGGGTCGCCGTTCCGCGCGTACCTGCGGAAGACGCTCGGGCGCGTCGAGGAAGGGGGGACGACCGAGCAGTTCGCCGGCGTCG
Organism: Halosimplex halobium; assembly: GCF_051414055.1. Classification (NCBI taxonomy): domain Archaea; kingdom Methanobacteriati; phylum Methanobacteriota; class Halobacteria; order Halobacteriales; family Haloarculaceae; genus Halosimplex; species Halosimplex halobium. The sequence continues at coordinate 4,101 of NZ_JBLKNX010000007.1, read as the reverse complement.
GCTGTTGCGGCGACACGTTAGACGTGCCGTTACGAGTCGAGTCGGTCGAGGGGGGCGATACCGTCGACGACTCGACGACCATCGAGTACGAAGTCCGTGATTCCTGCGAGGTAGAGGGCGGCTGGCGCGTCCAGAGCGCGAGCGGCCCGACGGAGTAGCCCTCAGCGGAGATACGTCGTCAGCGCCTCGACGGCGTCGTCGACGGTCGGCGACCGGAGTCGGCCGAACCGCTCGCCGACATCGCTCTCGCCGGGGGACGCGACTCCCCACGGGACGACGGAACTGTCGTCCGGAACCCCGCCCTCGACGAAATCACCATCGGAGAGCGGGATCGTCCCGTCGAACCAGGTGCGGGTAGTGAGCATCAGCGCGACGTACTGCTGGCCGTGAAAGGGATGGTCGTCGGTGTTGACCACCACGAACGGGCGTGTCTCGTTGTCGTCGAACGGGTCGCTGACCGCGACTACGTCGCCGCGTTCGAGCGTCATTCCCCGTCGTCGCTCCGTTCGGCCGCCTCGCGCCACTCGTCCATGTCCTCGGTCCCGAGCCGGTCGTTGAGTGCGGCCAGCGAGTCGCTCGTCGCGCTCGCCTCGCGGAGCCGTTCCGGGTCGCCGACCGCCCAGTAGGGTCGCTTGTGTCGCACGAGGTCACGCGACTTCAGCCGATGCAGCACGGAACTCACGGTGTCCGCGTCGATGCCGGTCTCGGCGGCGATCTCGCCACGCCGGAACGCCTTGTCGTCGTTCGCGGCGAGAAACCCCAGGATTCGAGTCGCGTGGGTCTCCTCGCTCCCGAACTCCCCCTCGCGCTCGAACCGCTCGATGTCGATCGGCACGTCTGTCTGTTTGTCTGACTGCCGTTTGAATGTTTGCTCGTTTGTCGCGAGCGGCGACTGGCCGTGAGAGGGAGCGCTGTAGAAATCCGGACTCAGGGCAGGTAGCGGACGCTCACGACGCCGGGTTCCGAGCGGATCTCGACGCGTTCGACGCCGAGGCGGGCGGCGCGTTCGACGGTCGCCTCGTCGTCGCGCACGTCCGCGACGGCGCCCTCGGTCGACTCCTCGGGGACCGTGAGGACGTGGACTTCCCCCGTCCCCGCGCGCTCGTGGGTGGTCACCTCGCCGACGGGCTGGTCGGCGGCGGTCTCGCGGGCGCGCTGGGTGGGCGGTTCGTCGTGTTCCTCGACGGAGACGGTGAACTGCCGCTCGATCTCCTCGACGGTCCAGACCACGTCCATCGGTGGCTCGGGCGCGAGCGTCCCCTCGACGGCGACGCCGACCTCCAGGTCGGGATTGCTCCCGAGCGTGTGGATCTGCCCGTCGCTCACGTCGCGCAACACCGCCGACTCGGGGTCGGCCTCCGTGACGACGAACGTCCCGGTCTTCATGGGCGTGCGTAGCCGGTCCGGGCTTTTCCCCGTTTCGACGGCGACTCGCGCCGACGGCCCCTCGTCCGTTCGGGCCGCGCCGGTCACCCGAGCTGTCGATGTGTGAGGTAGATCAGTAGCGCCGCGGCGACCGGCGGGACGACCGCCGCCTCGTTCGGTAGCCCGTAGAGGAACTCGGCGACCGCGCCGAGGGCGCCGCCGGGGTCCTCCTGCAGGTCTGCCGGCGTCGTGATCACGAGGGCGACGTACATCGCCAGGAGGAACCCGTAGCCCGTCGCGGCCATCCCCCGGTCGTAGCGGGTGTCCGACCCGGTCCGGCGGTGGCGGCGGGCGACGAACAGCACCGGGGCCACCAGCGGCGCGACGACCAGCAGCATGAGAAACAGGAAGAAGGCCCGGGAGAAGGTGAAGGATCCGCCGGGCGCCTCGGCGGTCGCGCCCAGCAGCGTCACGACCGCGAACGTGAACAGCAGGACGATCCCGGCGCCGAACAGCGCGCTGGTGCCTGCGTAGATCCGGAACGCCAGCGAGTCGCTCGCACGGATGGCGTAGGGGTAGGCCGTGAGGATCCCCTTGTACGTCTCCGCGGCGCCCTCGTCGCTCGACGCCGACGCGACCTCCCCGTCCGCACCGACCTCGTCCGTGGCGTCGCTCATCTACGGGGCGTTCGGTTCGGCCGGGAATAAACCACCCGTTCGACGGTCAGGGCCGTCCGGGAGCGGTCCGGGCTCGCGTCGTGACGGCCGGCCCGACCCGAAAAGGACTATCCCATCTCCGGGCGACCACCCGCGTATGCGAGTCGACATCGGGAACGCGCTGGCGAGCGAGGCCGACCCCGGGATCGACCGGGCGGCCCTCGACGACCTCGACGAGCGCGTCGCCGACGCCCACGACCGGATCGCCCGCGGGATGGCCGACGACGAGTTCGGCTACGCCGCCCTCAACCTCCCCGAACGCGCCGACGCGGCCGAGATCGAGGCCGCCGTCGACGGCTTCGACCCCGAGGCCGTCCTCACCGTCGGCATCGGCGGGTCGGCGCTGGGCGCAGTCACGATCACCGAGGCGCTGGCCGGCGACTCGCCGGTCGACCACTACGCGCTGGACAACGTTGACCCGGCCCACGTGGACCGACTCCTCGACGACCTGCCCCTCGCTGAGACGGTCGTCCACGTGGTCTCGCGGTCGGGCACCACCGCCGAGACACTGGCGAACTTCCTGGTGGTCCGCGAGGCGATGGAATCGGCGGGCGTCGACTGGACCGAACGGACGGTCGTGACGACCGGCGAGTCCGGCCCGCTCCGCGAGCTGGCCGAGCGCGAGGACCTCCCCGCGCTGGACGTGCCCGAGGGCGTCCCCGGCCGGTTCTCCGCGCTCTCGACGGTCGGACTGGTGCCCGCCGCGATCATGGGTGTCGACCTGGAGGGACTGCTCGCCGGCGGCCGCGCGGGCGCCGACGCGCTCGCGGAGTCCCTCTTCGAGTGCCCGGCCTACGCCTACGGCGCGGTCGCCTACGCGCTGGACGAGCGCGGCGCGAGCGTCAACGCGATGATGCCCTACGTCGAGGGGCTGGAGTCGTTCGCGGAGTGGTTCGCCCAGCTGTGGGCCGAGAGTCTCGGGAAAGAGGGTGGGGGCCAGACCCCAGCCCGCGCGCTCGGCGCGACCGACCAGCACTCCCAGTTGCAGCTCTACCGGGCGGGGCCACGCGACAAGCTCGTCACCGTCGTCCGCCCGCGCGAGCGACCCGACTGCCCGATCCCCGAGACGGACGTAGAAGACCTGGCGTACCTCGGTGGGCAGGACCTTGGCACGCTGCTGGACGCGGAGTTCGAGGCGACCGAGGCGAGCCTCGCCGCCGCCGAGCGCCCCTCGGTGCGAGTCGAGATCGACGCGATGGACGCCGCGAGCGTCGGACGCCTCCTCTTCGACATGGAGGCCGCCTGCGTGCTGGCCGGCGAACTGTACGGCGTCGAGACGTTCACCCAGCCCGCGGTCGAGTGGGGCAAGAAGGCCGCCCGCGGCCTGCTCGGCGGCGGCGACTTCGCAGAGGCCGACGCGGTGGCCGAGAAGACGGAACTCGTGGTCGAGTAGCCGGCGAGCGAAGGAGTCTCGACCAGCGTCACCGCTGGCGTGCAGGGGAGACGGTTGCGGCGAGTGGTTGCGGTGAGCGGTTGCGGTGAGCGGTTGCGGTGAGCGGTTGCGGTGAGCGGTTGCGGTGAGCGGTTGCGGTGAGCGGTTGCGGTGAGCGGTTGCGGTGAGCGGTTGCGGTGAGCGGTTGCGGTGCGGTTGGCGTGCGCTGTCGAGCGTGCCCGCCCTCTGGCGGGCCGCTCGAAACAGTCGCGCGAGGGATTCGCGACTCGCGTGTCGCGAATCGGTTGGGGAGGCTCGTGGCTGTCTACGGTTGCTGTCCGGGGCGGGTGCGGCGCGGTAGCGGTCCTGGCGGACTGAAAGGGCGAGGCGCGCTCGCGCGCAGTTCAGTCGTCTGAGCGACCCTTATCCGCGCGGGCGGTGCGGAGAGCGCGGATATGTCGCTCAGCGACCGCGAGCGGGCCGAGGGCTTTCAGCACTCGCTGTCGAGTGCGGTCGATCCAACTCCGAGCGAGCGGGCCGAGGGCTTTCAGCACTCGCTGTCGAGTGCGGTCGATCCAACTCCGAGCGAGCGGGCCGAGGGCTTTCAGCACTCGCTGTCGAGTGCGGTCGATCCAACTCCGAGCGAGC
>NZ_JBLKNX010000006.1:0-104472 GCF_051414055.1 Halosimplex halobium | reverse complement strand
AGCGGGCCGAGGGCTTTCATTCCTTGCTGTCACGTGCGGTCGATCCGATTCAAGCTAACGAGCGCGACGAACGCACCCTCGACCCACTCACCATCTCACTCGGGTTCGCCGGTCTTGTAGACGCCGCGGGCGCTGGCGAGGTGGGCGTCGCCGTCACCGTCGCCCCCCTCCGCGTACACGTCCACGTCGACGACGCCGACATCCCCACCGTTCCGGACCACGTCGGCTTCAGCGGTCAGATCCCCCGTCCCCGCCTCCAGGTAGTCCATCCGCATGTCGACGGTCGGGACGGGCCGGTCCACCAGCGACACGAGCGCCGCACCCCCGACGGTGTCGGCGAGCGTGTAGGTCACCCCGCCGTGGGCCAGCACGCGCTCGCTGTGCCACGACAGCGCCTCGCGCATCGGCAGGCGGCCCTCGGCGTGACCCTCGTCGATCTCGGTGAGTTCGATGCCCAGCAGGTCGGCGAAGGGCATCTCCTCGAAGAACGATTCGGGGTCCATGCGTCCGGGTTCGGGTCGCGTGGGGGTAAGTGTCAGGGCCGAGAACGCGTGCAGACCGGCGACCGTCCGGACTCAGTCGTCGGCGGTGTACGCGCCGCTGCGGTGTTCGATCCGGTGGACTTCGAGCGTGGCGTCTTCCCGGTCCAGCACGCAGGCGAGCCGATACTGGCCGACGCGGAGTTTGGAGAAGGGACCGCCGGTCAGCGGTTCGAGGAACTCGTCGGGGCCCCGCCACTCCGAGTCGACGACCTCGTCGAGCTTCGAGACGACGCGGTCCTGCACGTGGCCGTCTAGCGCGTCGAACTGGTCCGCCGCGCGCACCGTGAACGCTCAGGTCCAGTCGCCGTCACCCGTCATCCTCGTCGCGGTCCATCATCTCGACCACCTCGTCGCGCGAGACCAGTTCCGCGTCGCCGGCGCGCAGGTCGTGCTCGCTGGCGGCGATCTGTTTCCACCCTTCGCGGGAGAACGCTGGGTGCTTGACGGCGTCGCGCGCGGCGTGGCGCAGGAACTCGCTGCGGGAGTTGAACCCCTCCGCTTTCCACGTCGCATCGATGTCTTCGAGGAAAGCCTCGCTCAGCCGGAGGTTGATCTGCACCATCTCCGGGCCGTCGTCGCCGCTCCCCGTATCCGCATCGGACATATACAGATGCTACGCCACCGCCTATACAAATGTCTTCGGCCGACGGGGCGAACCAATCTACAGTTCACCGCCGCCCCGTCAGGTCGGCGGCCATGACGAAGTCGGGGTTCTCCGAGACGGCGATGCCGGCGTAGGCGGCGTCGGAGACGTGCCGCGGCGTCTCCGGGATCAGGACGCGCGTCCGGTCGGCGTCCAGATCGGCGGCGTCGCGGGCGATAGCGGCGAACAGCGTCTGCGCCGCGGGCACGTCCTCCCAGGCGCCGACGCCGTACTCGACCCACCGCTCCGATCCGCCGGCTTCGGTGTCGCGCTCGTACTCCCGCGTCCGGAGGGCGGCGCCGTTCGTTCCGTCGGGCCCCTGCACCGCGAACACTCGCCGCTCGTCGGCGGCGGCGCGGAACCGCTCCCGGGTCGCCTCCGAGAGCGCCCACGACTCGTCGGGGTCGAGCGAGAGTCCGGCGAGTTCGCGGGCGGCGTCGCTGCGCTGCCAGTAGCTCCAGGCCGCGTCGGAGTCGCCGGTCGCCGCCAGCCCGCTCGCGCCGTTCGCGTCGGCGCGGGCGTCGACATCGGGGTCGGGGTGGGCCCACCGGAACTCCGTGGCCGGGTCGTACCCCACCCCGCGGGCCGCGCCGAGGCCGGCCGCGTTCCACGAGAAGACCATGTTCCGGCAGACGGCGGCGCCGCGGTCGCGCGCCCAGTCGAAGCAGGCGTCGTTCATCGCCTCGGCGACTCCCTTCGCCCGGGCGTCGTCGGCCACGCGCATCCCCTGGGCCCACGCCTCGTGAGCCGAGAGCGCGACGACCTGGCAGACGCCGACGGCGCGGCCCCCCTCCTCGGCGACGACGGTTCGCTGGTCGGGCCCGTCGCTCTCGACCCACTCCGGGAACACCTCGGGGATGTAGTCGCCGCGGTCGAAGCGGTCGCCCCACGTGTCGCTCGTGAACGCGACGACGTCCTCGTGGTCGTCGGCGCGGGCCTGGCGGACCTCCATCGTCATCGCCCCTGCGGCCGCGACCCGCGGACCGCCCCGTTCAGATCCACGATATCGACCGCGCCGCTCAGGTCCACGGCACCGACCGCTCCTGGATCTCGCCGGCCAGCGACGTGGACATGGCCTCCTCGACGCTCTCGGTGTTGGCCAGCGCCCACATGAGTTTGACCTTCGCCGTCCCGGGCAGAGTGTCCTCGCCCTCGACGATACCGGCCTCCAGCAGGTCGCGGCCGGTGTCGTACACCCGGTCGCAGACCCGCCCCTCGATACACTGGCTCGTCATCACGACCGTCGTCCCGTCGTCGACGAGCTCCTCGATCCGCGGGATCCAGTCGGTGTGGACGTGGCCCAGCCCGGTTCCCTCCAGCACTACACCCGATTTGCCTTCGAGGGCATCGAGGAAGGCTGGGTCGGTGCTGGGCGTGAACTTCAGGAGCTCGACCTCCGTGTCGAGGGCGGGGTCGATGTCCAGTTCCGTCTCGCCGCGCTCGCGGTGCTCGCGGCGGAAGGAGACCTCGGTCTCGCCGTCTGTGCTGTAATCGACGACGCCGAGCGGCTTCGCGCCGACGGTCTCGAAGGCGTCCCGGCGGGAGGTGTGGTTCTTCCGGGCGCGGACGCCGCGGTGGAGCGCACAGCGGTCGTCGGACTCGTCCTCGTGCATGCAGATCAGCACCTCGGCGCAGTCGGACTTGGCCGCCTCGACCGCCGAGACGGCGTTCATCACGTTGTCCGAGGAGGGCCGGTCCGCCGAGCGCTGGCTGCCGGTGAAGACGATGGGGACGGGCGTGTCGAGCATGAAGGCCATCGCCGCGGCGGTGAACTGCATCGTGTCCGTGCCGTGCATGACGACGACGCCGTCGGCGCCGGCCTCGATCTCCTCGTGGACGGCCTCGGCGAGGTCCCCCCACACCTCGGGCGTCATGTTCTCCGAGAGGATGTTCGCGACGACGCGGCCGCGGTAGTTGGCCCGTCCCGCCAGATCCGGGACGGCCCGGAGCACGTCCTCGGCGTCGAACTGCGCGGTGACGGCGCCGGTGCGGTAGTCGACCGTCGAGGCGATGGTGCCGCCCGTCGAGATGAGCGACACGGTGGGCAGGTCGTCGTCGAACTCGATGGTCGACTGGTCGCTGTCGGCCTGGGCCGATTCCACGTCGTAGGCGTCCGATTCGAGCACCTCCACGTCGGCCTCGGCGCGGTCGACGCCGACGTTGTACCCCCCGTCGAGTTTGACGACCAGGTGGTCGCGGGTCGTCGAGGGCAGGAGGACGCCCTCGTAGGTCTGGTCCGCGCGTTCGACGCGGACGCGGTCTCCGGCGTTCATGGGAGCCGGTTCCCCCGCCGCGGACTTGAATCCACTCGTTTGGACGGGTGACCCGCTCGTCGCCGTCCCATCGGCGGGCCCGTCCGGGCGGCCGGGACAGTCGCCTCACCCCCCGTTCCAGGGTCAGACCGACACGTCGTAGGCGTGGGTGTGCGTGAGGATCCGGTCGGTGTCGTCGGCGAACGCGCGGACCTGATCGTCGAGCGGCGGTCCGGCGAGGGCGGGGGCGTCGGTACCCTTCGTCCACTCCTCCAGCGCGCCGTCGACGGGCCGTCGGACGGCGGGGTCGATCTCGGACAGCCGGAGCCGGAGCGGGTCGTCGGCGCCGTCGACCGGCGACAGCGAGAGCACGTACCAGACCTCGGTGCTGAAGAAGACCGCGTCGGTCGGGTGGACCTCGCGCCCGCGGTAGGTCCGCCCGTCGTAGGCGACGTACTCGCCGAAGAAGTGTTCGCGGACCCACTCGCCGCGCTCGGTCTGGGGGGCGACCGGGCCGCCCCGCGACCCGGTGAGCGCCGCGACGACCAGGTCGCGGTACTCGGCGGGAAACTCGGCGACCGGCGTGGGATCGGCGGCCTCCTCGGCGGGCACCTCGTCGGCGACCAGCGTCATCTGGTGGGAGGGGCCGCCGTCGCAGTCGACCGCGTACGTGCCGCCCGCGTCGCCCGCGGGGTCGACGACCTCGACCGCGTCGACCGCCGGGAGCAGCGGCTCGGGCGCGTAGACGAACGCGTCCGCCACCGCCCGAACGGGCTCGTCTCCGGTCGCGGCCGCCCGGAGTATCGACGCGAGCTTCGACGGGTAGACGGTCAGCGGCCCGTCGCCCGACTGGTCCACGGGGTCGAGCACGAGCGACGGCGCCGCGGTCGCTTCGGCCGTCGCCGCCTCCCCGTCGGTGACCGTCGGCGATCCGTCGCTCGTCGGTGATCCCCCGTCCGTCGGCGTCGCCCGCGGCGTCCCGGTCCCCGTGTGAGTCGGCGTGGCCGTCAGGTCGTCGTCCGCCGGGCCGTTCGACCCGTCGGCCGTCGGGTCGTCACCGTCCCCCACCCCGAGACAGCCGGCCGTCCCCGCCAGCGCGCCGGCGAGCAGCCCCAGGTAGCGTCGTCGGTCGCGGTCCATCGTGTCCGACGACCGTCCCCCGCGAAAAAGTGTCTTCAGGTGGATCAAACGGGCGCTGTATCGTCCGGACGACTCAGACGAGGTCGTTCGTCCGGTCGGCCGCCCGCTCCAGCGACGCCAGCGGGTCCGCCCCCTCGTACTCGTAGATCAGCCACTCGCTGTCGTTATCCGCGACCGCGTCGGCGATCCCCGCCAGGTCGAGGTCGCCCTCGCCGACGGGGACTGACTCGCCCGCGTCCACGTCGTAGTCCTTGAGGTGGACCAGCCGCGAGCGCTCGCCGAGCGCGCGCAGGCGTGCGACGGGGTCGTCGCCCGCCGCGAGCGCCAGTCCCAGGTCGAGTTCGATGGGAATCTCCGTCCCGTCGAGGAACGCGTCGAAGCCCGTCCGGCCGTCGAGGTCGGTGTACTCGTGGTCGTGGTTGTGGTAGTGCAGGGTCATCCCGCGCTCGGCGAGGTCGTCGACCAGTTTCGCGAGGCGGGCGGCCGCGGCCTCGACGGCCTCGGCGGACGCGAAGTGCTCGGCGTCGAGCCACGGGACGACGACGTGTTCGACGCCGAGTTCGTCGTAGTAGGCGACGGTCTCCTCGAAGTCGTCCTCCAGCCGGTCGATGCCGACGTGGGCGCCGGCCACGTCGAGGCCGGTCTCCTCGAGCGTCGCGAGCACGTCGTCGGCCTCGGCCTCGGTGACGCGGTAGGCGAACTCGACGCCGTCGAAGCCGGCGTCGGCGACCAGTTCGAGGACCTCGGTGAACGGACAGTCGACGTTGCGGAGCGTGTACAGCTGGATCGCCGAGCGGGTCATCGGTCCGGACCAGGCCCCGCAGGCCGAAAGCCGTTGGGCTCGCGGAACGTCTCGCTGTCGTCGGCCCGGGGAGCCGCTGCCGTCGCCGCCGCGTCGCGCTCTAGACACGCCGTCCCACACTATCCCTATCAGGCCGGGGGCCGTAGCACTGACCGTTATGACATCCGACCGCGTCATCGATCTGCTGAAGCGCGCCTACAGCGACGAGATCGAGACGGTGATGAACTACCAGACGAACGCGATCGTCCTCGACGGTATCCACGCCGAGGAAGTCAAAGCGAGCCTGCAGGCGGACATCCAGGAGGAGCTGGGCCACGCCGAACAGATCGGCCAGCGGCTCAAGCAGCTGGAGGCCCGACCGCCGGGATCGATGGCGTTCGAGGCTCACCAGGACAGCCTCCAGCCGCCCGAGGACTCGACGGACGTGCTCGCCGTCATCGAGGGCGTCCTCGACGCCGAGTCCGACGCCATCGAGACCTACCACGACCTCATCGACGCCGCCGAGGACGCCGACGACCCGCTCACCGAGGACCTCGCGGTGACCCTGTTGGCCGACGAGGAGGCCCACCGAACCGAGTTCCGCGGCTTCCGCAAGGAGTACGCCGACGACTGACCAGTCGAGTCTCACCGGCCCTCACCCCGGGCGGCGCAAACGCCTTGCCGCTGGCGGTCGACCGGCCGACGTGTCCCGAGACGACGACGGGCTGGCGCCGCCGTCGCGGTGTCGCCCGACCGACGAGTTGCCCCCGCTCCTCGAATTTCGCGACGGCTCCCCCGTCGAGAGTACCGCCGACTGGCGCGAGCGTCGGGCGGAACTCCGTCGACTCCTCCGCCACTACGTCTACGGCTACGCGCCGGGCGCGCCCGAGATCGAGACGACGACCGAGCGCACCCCAGGCGTGCTCGACGGTGCGGCGACACTCGTCGAAACGGAGATCGAATTCGCGGACCTGCCGCCCGACGCGCCCGCGATCACGCTCGCCCTCTTCCTGCCGGCCGACGCCGTCGACGCGGGGCGGTCGGTCCCGGTCCTGCTCGGGCTGAACTGGCGGGGTAACCACGCCGCGGTCGACGAACCCGCGGTCACGGTCACCGACACGGCCCGGGAACACGGAGGGTTCGAGGGGGAGGCCGCCGACCGCGGCGCCGCTGCCGACTACTGGTGCGTCGAGCACGTCCTCTCGCGGGGCTACGGCTTCGCGACCTACCAGTCCGCTGACCTCGACCCCGACAGCGGCGACCCCGCCGACGGCATTCGCCCCTGCTACGACGACGACCTGCCGGGACCGCCCGGCACCGAGTGGGGCGTCCTCGCCGCGTGGGCCTGGGGCCTCCAGCGCTGCGTCGACGCGCTCCGCCCGACGGACGCGGTCCGCGCCGAGGAGATCATCGTCCTCGGTCACTCCCGCTGCGGGAAGGCCGCGCTGCTGGCGGGCGCGACCGACGAGCGGGTCGGCCTCGTCGCGCCCCACCAGTCCGGCACCGGCGGGATGGCGCTCGACCGCGACAACGACCAGGAGGGGATCGGCGACATCACCGGAGCCTTCCCGGGGTGGTTCGCCGACACCTACGCCGCCTTCGAGGGCCAGGTCGACCGGCTGCCCGTCGACAGCCACTGTCTCGCCGCGCTGGTCGCGCCCCGCCCCCTGATCGACACCGCCGGCGCCCGCGACTACTGGACCAACCCCGGCCGCGCGCTCGACGCCGTCCGCGCCGCCGAACCCGTCTGGGACCTGCTCGGCGCCGAGGGGATCGCCGACGACCTCCCGCTGTACGGCGACGACGAGATCGCCGACGAGACCGTCGGCTCGCTCTGTCACTACCGCCGCGAGACCGCTCACACCCTGAACGAGGGGTATCTCGACGCCATCCTCGACTTCGCCGACGTGCACTTCGACGGCGCCGGATAACGGCCGCGACGGGAGCCGCGTGGTGCGCGGTGGCGTGTCCTGGTCCGTGGTGCTGGGCGGTGGCGCGTGCTGTCGCGCGCGTTCATGCGCGCGACGGAACCGCGCGAGGGATTCGCGACGCCCGGGTCGCGAATCGGCTGGGGAGGCTCGTGGCCCGTTGCGGCGCTGTGCGTCCCTGGCGGACTGAAAGGGCGAGGCGCGCTCGCGTCCAGTTCAGTCGTCTGAGCGACCGCTATCCGCGCGGGCGGTGCGGAGAGCGCGGATATGTCGCTCAGCGACCGCGAGCGCGCCGAGGGCTTTCACCGTTTGCTGTCCCCTGCGGTCACCGAGACAGCTAGCGAGCGCACCGAGGGCGTTCAGCGCTCACCGGCGACTGCGGTCGCAACGACTGCTAGCGAGCGCCTGGAAAACGCAGATCGGGACCCAGAGACGCTCACCGTCGCTCGTAGGTCACGAACGACAGCTCGCCCTCGGACTCGCGGTCGACCTCGACCCACGCCGAGCGGTCCCACGCCGGGAACCGGGTGTCCCCGTCCGGCTCGCCCGGGACTTCCGTCAGCACCAGCCGGTCGGCCCGGTCCAGGAACGCCTCGTAGACGGTCGCGCCGCCGGCGACGAACGCCGTCTCCACGCCGGCCTCCGAAGCAGCCTCCGCGGCGGCCTCGACGGCCGCGTCCACGCTCTCGACCTGCACGACCTCGTCCGGCGCGTCGACCCCCGAGCGCGTCAGCACGACGTTGGTCCGGCCGGGGAGCGGCCCGCCCAGCTGCGCCGAAATCGACTCGTAGGTGACTCGACCCATGATCACGGGGTGGCCCATCGTCGTCTCCCTGAAGTGGGCCAGGTCCGCGGGGTAGTGCCACGGCATCTCCCCCTCGTTCCCGATGACGCCGTTCTCCGCGACGGCGGCGATGAGGGCGATCTCCACCGGCGTCTCGTCCCGCTCGACATCCGTCTCGTCCCGCTCGACATCCGTCTCGTCCCGCTCGGCGTCGACCATCACTCGCCCCCCATCACTCGGCGACCGCGAAGTCCAGTCCCGGCGCGGGGTCGTAGTCGCGCACCGCGATGTCCTCGAATTCGAGGTCGTCGATCGGCTTGTCCGCGACCTCGATGGTCGGCCGCTCGCGCGGCTCGCGCGTGAGCTGCTCCAGCAGGTTCGGCACGTGGTCGGCGTTCTCCTCGCCGGGTTCGGGAGGCGCTTCGGTCAGGATCCAGTCGCGCACGCCGGCGTAGCCCGCGCGGTCGTCGACGGCGGCCATCCGCTCGCGCAGTTCCTCGCGATTCTCCTCGTACCACTCGCCGCGGGCCCCTTCGCCGCAGTAGGCGTGGGCGTCGACGACCGAGTGCGAGAAGCTCCCGACCTCGAAGCCCGTCCGCTGTGCGACGACGTGGGTCACCAGCGAGTAGGCGGCGATGTTGAAGGGGATCCCGAGCGCGATGTCGCCCGAGCGCTGCGTGAGGTGGAGGTTCAGCCGGTCGCCCTGGACGTTGAAGACGAAGGTGTAGTGACACGGCGGGAGCGTGCTGGTCGTCGCGTTGGCGGGGTGCCAGGCGTTGACGACGATACGCCGCGACTGGGGGTTCTCGCGGAGGGTATCCAGCACGTACTGGAACTGGTCGAAGGTACGCTCGTCGTCGTTGACCCAGCGGTGAGCGTCGTCGGGCCAGGACTCCCCCTCCAGGCCCTCCTCGGGGACGGGGTAGCGCCGCCAGAAGCGGCCGTACGCGGTGTCGAGGTGTCCCTCCTCGTCGGCCCAGGCGTCCCAGATCTTCGTCTCCTCACGGAGGTTCCGGATGTGCTCCTCGCCGGAGAAGTACCACAGGAGCTCGTGGATCAGGGAGTTCCAGCGGTAGCCCGACAGGTCCTTCGTCGTGAGCAGGGGAAAGCCCTCCTGGAGGTCGACCTCGTAGTGCGCGCCGAACGTCGAGAGCGTGTCCACGCCCGTCCGGTTGGGCTTGTAGGTGCCCTCGGCGATGGCCTCCCGGACGAGATCGAGGTACTGCTGCATCGTTGGGCGTACCTCCGTCCGGGAGCGCTTATCAGCTACGGTTCCGGCGGTCCGACAGCGGGACCCCGACCCTCCTCAGTCCGCGTCGAGCACTAGCACGTGCCGGACGAGCGACCTGTGGACGCGCCGCTCGAAGTGCTCCGCGACGGTCCAGCCGGCGTCGACCGCCGCCCGCTCCCACGACCGGTCGGCGACGACGACGGCGCGGGGCGCGACCCGTCGCGCCTCGGCGAGCGCGCCGGCGACGAGGTCGGCCAGCGAGTCGCCCTCGATCTTCGACTGGCGACCGTAGGGCACGTCGAAGACGGCGGCGTCGGCGAAGTCGTCGAAAAAGGGGAGCCGCGTCACGTCGCCGCGACACACCGCGAAGTCGCCGTCGGCGTCGAGCGCGTCGCGCAGGTTCGCGCGCGTCCCGCGGACCATCTTCCGCTGGGCGTCCGAGCCGACGACGCGCGCACCAACCAGGCCGGCCTCCAGCAACAGGCCGCCGGTCCCGCACATCGGGTCGACGACCGTCGCCCCCTCGCGCGCGCCGGCGATGTTCACCAGCGCGCGGGCGAGCATCGGGTCCATGCTCCCGGGCTGGAAGAACGGTCGGTCCGTGGGCCGGCGCTCGCCGAAGCCGCGGTCGCTCTCGACGCCGAGCCAGCCGAGCACGCAGATACCCGTCCCGCCGGCCGCTCCGCCGGTCGGTTCTTCGGCCGCTCCACCGGTCGGTTCTTCGGCCGCTCCGCCGGTCGGTTCCGCGGTCGCTTCGTCGGCCGACTGGGCCTCTGTCGCCGTGCTGTCGGCGCCGGGTGCGCCGGCGAACAGCGCGCGCAGTTCGTGGTCGGGGTCCTCCAGGTCGACGGACAGGCCGCGGTCGACGAGGACCTGGCCCAGCTCGCGCTCGGCGCGCTGGGTGTCGACGCCGGTCGTCGCGCGCACGTCGACGGCGCGGACGGCGACCGTCCCCTCCCGGTCGACGGTCGCCGCGTCGAGCAGCGCCCGGGCGCTCGCCACGTCGGGGTCGCAGTGGCCGACCACCTCGCTCGCGCGGTGGACGTACGCGAGGTCGCGGACGCGGTCGGTCACCGCGCGCGCGGTCGCCAGCCCCGCGCCGACCACCTCGACCCCCGCGGCGGCGCTCGCGGCCTCGCAGGCCGCGAACTCGTCGTCCCGACCCCCGAGTTCGAGGACGTACACGCCCCACAGTCGCCCGCCGCCGGCCAAGAACCCACCGGTGCCCGCCGGCGACCGTCCCGCGACCGAGCCGTCTCCCCATCGAACACCCGATCCATCGCCGAACCCACGACCCCTCATAAAACCGCCCCTCACGCCCATTAAAAGGCGTTTTCGGGCCTCGACCCGCCGGAGAACCTAAGCGAGGTGACCCGTTCGCGATCGTGACGTATCAGCTCTCCGTATGAAAGTTTATAAGCCTTAAATACAACGTTTAAGTCGAGACATGGTTGACCCCAAGGAGACAATCAATATCGAAAACGTCGTCGCCTCGACTGGAATCGGGCAGGAGCTCGACCTGCAGAGCGTGGCGATGGACCTGGAGGGGGCGGACTACGACCCCGAGCAGTTCCCCGGCCTCGTCTACCGCACGCAGGAGCCCAAGTCGGCGGCGCTGATCTTTCGGTCCGGCAAGATCGTCTGTACCGGCGCCAAGAGTACGGACGACGTCCACGAGAGCCTCCGCATCGTCTTCGACAAGCTGCGCGATCTCAATATCCAGGTCGACGAGGACCCCGAGATCGTCGTCCAGAACATCGTCACCTCCGCGGACCTGGGCCGCAATCTCAACCTCAACGCCATCGCCATCGGCCTCGGCCTGGAGAACATCGAGTACGAGCCCGAGCAGTTCCCCGGCCTCGTCTACCGGCTGGACGACCCCGACGTGGTCGCCCTACTCTTTGGCTCCGGGAAGCTCGTCATCACCGGCGGCAAACAGCCCGAGGACGCCGAGGAAGCGGTCGACAAGATCGTCTCCCGGCTGGAAGACCTGGGCCTGCTGGAGTAACGACCCGATTCCACCACCGCGCCGGACCGCCCGACGCGACACCGCGACGCCGCACCGGACCGCGCCCGACCCGGACCGCGCCGGCCTGCGATAGCAGGCTACAAACGGCGCCCCTCCCTATCGCCGCCATGGACTTCGTAGCGCAGCCCTCGGCCGAACCTGTCGCGCTCGCCGCCGACTCCGGTCTGGACGCGCTCGGTCCGCTCACGGTCGGCGGTCTCGGCCCGCTCCAGGTCGACCCGACGGGCGGCGGGATATTCGCGCTCATCATCACTTTCCTGCTCACCGCCCTCTTCTACGCCGTGACGCTCCACCTCGCCGCGACCTTCTTCATCGGCGACGTGCCCAGCCAGCGGGCCGCCTACGTCGGTCCCGTCCCCGCCGCCGTCTCCATCCTGCTGGGCCGCTACGGCGTCGAGAGCGTCGGCTTCGTCTCCCCGAGTCTCGGCATCGTCGTCGTCCTGCTGGCGACGCTGGTCGCCGACGCCATCGCGATCAGCGTCTCCTACCGGATCACCTGGAAACCGGCCGCCGTCCTCACCGCGCTGCACCTCGCCTTCGCGGCCGTGCTCGGCTTCGCCCTGAACAACATCTTCGGGTTCTTCTGAACGGCCGCGGGGCTGGCGTCACTCCACCAGCCGCTCGATCTCGGTGACGAGCACGTCGCTGGCGCCGACATCCTTGAGCGCGTTGATGGTCTCGAACACCTCGCGCTCGTTCACGACGGCGTGGACGGCCACGTCCTCCTTGCCGGCGATGTCCATCACGGTCGGGCCGCCCATCCCCGGCAGCACGTCTTTCACGTCCGCAAGCCGGTCCTCGGGGACGTTCATCATCAGGTAGCGCTTGTCCTCCGCCGAGAGGACGGATTCGAGTGCCATCCGGGTCTGCTGGACCTTCTCGTCGTCGACTACGTCCTCGCGGGCGAACAGGCGGACCGACGACTCCAGCACGTCGGCGATCTCCGCGAGGCGGTTCATCCGCAGCGTGGTGCCCGTGGAGGTGATGTCGACGATGGCGTCGGCGATGTCGACGTGGGGCGTGAGTTCCGTTGCGCCGGAGACCTCCGCGATGTCCACCTCGACATCGCGCTCGGCGAAGAAGTCGCGCGTAATCGACGGGAACTCGGTGGCGACGGTGCCGCCGTCGAGGTCCGCGACGGCCCCGATGTCGCCGTCCTCGGGCGCCGCGAGGACGAGCCGGCAGGAGCCGAACTCCAGGTCGAGCAGGTCGACGAGGTCGTCGGTCTCGGACTCCTCGGCCTGGTCCAGCCCCGTGATGCCCACGTCGGCGGCGCCGTCGGCGACGTACTCGGGGATGTCGGCCGCGCGGGCGTAGAGGACGGTCACGTCCGGGTCCACGGTTTGCGCGTAGAGCTTCCGGTCGGCCCCGTCGACGACGTGGAGGCCGGCCCGGTCCAGCAGATCGATCGCCGGGTCGTGCAGGCGACCCTTGTTGGGGACGGCGATGCGCATACGGCCACTGGGCGGGCCGCGGGCAACTGTCTTTCCCTCTCCGACGGGGCGCGCCCTCCCGACAACCGCGCCCGTAGGTTTATTCCGGAGCGCCCGACCACCCGGGCCCATGGTCGCAGTCAGCACGACCGGCGGTATTTCGTACGGGCTCAAGACGACACTCTCGTTCGGACTCCTCCTCGTCGCGGCGCTCGCCTGCACGCTCGCGGGGACGAACCTCGCAACCGGGGCCGTCTACGCCGGCTACGGCGGGCTGGACGTGACCCATTGGGGGCGGCTGCTCGTCGGTGCCGTCCTCGCCGTGACCGGCCTCCTCGCGCTGTACGGCGCTACGTTCGGCGTGCTCTACAAGGTGGTCGCCGACGGCGTCCGCCGGGGGAACAGCCGCGCGGTGTGACCCATCACGAGTGCGTCCGGCACGGGTCAGGCGGGTCACGGCCGCTCGGGGAGGAAGACGTAGACGGCGGCGCCGACGGCGGTGATCGCCGCCAGTCCGTAGAAGGCGGCGTCGAACAGCCCGGCGTCGGCCATGACGCCGACAGCGGTCGACCCGAACGAGCCGACGACGAAGAAGCCGGTCCGGAGCGCGCCCCAGGCGGTCCCCTGCACGTCGTCGGGGAGCAGGTCGACGATGTAGGCGTTCGAGACGGGGCCGATGCTCATGCGGACCCCGACCGCGGCCGAGAGGACCGCCAGCGCCGCCCGTCCCTCGACCAGCGGCAGCGCGACCAGCGGCAGGACGCTCACGATGCCGATGGCGGTCAGGACCGGCGGCGCCCCGTAGCGGTCGGCGAGTCCGCCGGCGACCGACTGGGAGGCGGCGCCGACCAGGAAGAGCGCACCGAGTAGCGCGCCGGCGGTGCCCTGCGAGAGCGTCTTGACCGTCGTCAGGTAGGTCGTGAGAAACGCCGTCGCGGCCTGGAAGGCGAAAAGCATCAGCGTCGCGCCGGCGACGGCCAGCGCGATCCGGCGGTTCCGGACCGCGACGGCCGCGGCGCGGACGGCCTCGCCGAGCGAGTGGTCCGGGCTCCCGTCGTCGGTCCCGACGCGGGTGTCGGGGACCGCCCACCAGACGGCGACGGCGCCGGCGAGGAACCCGGGTGCGGCGACGCCGAGCACGGTCCGCCAGTCGACCTCGCCGACCGCGACGGCCGCGACGGCGGGCAGCGCGGCGGCGCCGACGCTCCCCGCGGCGAGCATCGTCCCGAACGCGGCGCCGTCGTTGTCGTCGTAGGTCTTCGAGATGACGGTCCCCCGGGGCGGGCCGTAGAGCCCGGTCCCGAGCCCGAACAGCCCGGTCGCGGCGACGAACAGCCCGAACGTCGGCGTGAACGCGTAGCTCACCAGCCCGGCGCCGGCGACGAGCAACCCCGCCGCAAGGAGCGTCCGCTCGCCGAGCCGGTCCGCGAACAGGCCCGCCGGGAACTGCATGACGGCGTAGGTGATCCAGAGGACGGTCACGGCCAGCCCGGCCGCCGAGTCGGAGACGCCGAAGTCGCCGGTGATCGTCGGCAGGATGCCCGGCACGACGAAGCGCATCCCGAGGACGAGAAACTAGCCGACTGCGACCGAGAGCAGCAGCCAGCCGCGCCCCTCGCCGCGCAGCCCGGCCACGGCCCGTCCGAGGCGTCCGCGCGTTCCCATCGAGTCGCGGGTAGAGCGGCCGGTCGAAAGCCGCTGGCGGTCGGCGACGCGATTGCCGGAACACGCCCGCGTCGCGTCGACACGAGAGCACGGTCGATTCCTGTCGACACGCAAGGATTTTACCCGGGCCGGTCGGACCGCCGTCCATGTCGGCCCTCCTCGCCGCCGGCGCGCTGGCGGCCGTCTCGCTGGCCGCCGCGCTCGCCTTCTCCCTGTACGGTCGCCGATACCGCTCCGCGGACGACGAGACGGCGGCCCTCTCGCGGATCCGCCGCGCGTTGCGAGTCGGGCTGCCGGTCGTCTACGTCGTCGCCCTCGTCGCGATGGTCGGCGCCGGGTGGCTCGACGCAGTCGACGCCGCCGTCGCCGCGCTCCCCGGCGGCGAGTCGGCGGTGGGCGGCGCCGCCACGGTCGTCGTCGGGCTGAGCGCGCCCGCCGTTGCCGTCGCCGCCGGCTACTTCGGCGCCTTCCCCGCCGTCCGGGAGCTCCGCGAGGTAGAGGTCTCGGCCGCGACGGTCGCCGCTCGCCTCGCGCGATACGCCGCCGGCCTCGCGGGGGTGTTCGTACTCGTCGTGCTGGCCGTCGCGCTCGCCGGCGACAGCCTCGCGTCGGGCGCCGGCTTCGCCGCCGCGGTCGCGGTCCTCCTCGGAGTCGCATGGGCCGGGTCGCCGTGGCTGGTCCGCCTGCTCCAGTCGACCCGTGAACCGACCACCGACGAGCGCGACCGGCTCGGCCGGCTCTGCGACGGGGCGGCTCTCGACCCGCGGGCGGTGCGCGTCCTCGAAGTCGCCGACGCGAAACAGGCGTTCGCCTTCGTCCGCGGGCTCCCCGGCCGGCGCCACCTGTTCGCCACCGACTACCTGCTCGACGAACTCGACGACGGGACGCTCCGGGCGTACCTGGCCCTGCAGGCCGGCCGGGCGCGCGTCAACCACCTCGAAGTCAGGGCCGCGGTCGTCGTCGGGACGGCCCTGTTCACGCTGGGGCCGCTCCTCGGCGTGCTCTCGGTGCCGGGGGTCGCCGACGGGACGGTCGCGCTGGTCGCGCTCGCGGCCGGGCTCTTCGGGCTGTGGGCCGGGCAGCGGCTGGTCTACCGGGCCGACGCCGCGGCCGCCGAGCGGACGAGCCGCGAGGCCGTCGAGACGGCCATCGAGCGGTACGCCGAACTCAACGACGCCCGGATGGAGTGGGGCCGGCTCACCTCGCTGCGGCGGATGGAACCGCCGCTCCGCCGTCGGATCGACCGTCTGCGCGACCGGGCGGCCCGGGAGTGACCCGGGGGCCGCGCCGCCCGGGAATGAGTTCCCCGGTCCACGCCGCTCGGGGTGGGCCCGCTCTGCGCGGCCCGGAAAGGACAGATTCACGCACCCGCCGCGAAAACCCCGGTGCATGAGCGACCTCCTCGTCGCGGGCGGACAGGTGCTGCGACCCGACTCCACCGTCGAGCGGGCGGACGTGCTGGTCGACCGGGAGACGGGCGACATCGCCGAGGTGGCCGATCCCGGTACCGTCGACGCGGCCGAGACGCTCGACGCGAGCGACGGACTCGTCATTCCGGGGCTGGTCAACGCCCACACCCACGTCGCGATGACGTTGCTGCGCGGCTACGCCGACGACAAGCCGCTGGACGCGTGGCTGCAGGAGGACATCTGGCCGGTCGAGGCCGAACTCACCGCCGACGATATCGAAGCCGGCGCCGAGCTGGGTATCGTCGAGATGATCAAGTCGGGGACGACCGCCTTCTCGGACATGTACTTCCACGTCGACCGGATCGCCGACGCGGTCGAACGCGCGGGCGTCCGAGCGGTCCTCGGCCACACGGCCGTCACCGTCGGCAAGGACGACGAGGACGCCCGGGCGGACCTGCAGCGGAGCCTCGACGTGGCGCGGGAGTTCGACGGCGCGGCCGACGGTCGCATCGCGACGACCTTCCAGCCGCACTCGCTGACGACCGTCGGCGAGGAGTACCTCCGGGAGTTCGTCCCGGAGGCCCGTGACGCGGGGCTGTCGATCCACTTCCACGCCAACGAGACCACCGGGGAGGTCGACCCCATCGTCGACGAGCACGGCGTCCGCCCCCTCGAATATGCCGACGACCTCGGACTGCTGGGCGAGGACACCTACGTCGCCCACGGCGTCCACGTCGACGACCGCGAGATCGAGTTGCTGGCCGACACCGGGACCGGCGTCGCCCACTGCCCGGCGTCGAACATGAAACTCGCCAGCGGGATGGCACCGGTCCAGAAACTCCAGGACGCCGGCGTGACCGTCGGGATCGGCACCGACGGTGCGGCGTCGAACAACGACCTCGACGCCTTCGACGAGGTGCGCGACGCGGCGATGGTCGGCAAGCTCGCGGCCGACGACGCGGGCGCCGTCCCCGCCGCGGCGGCCGTCGAGATGGTCACGCGGGGGAGCGCGGACCTGCTCGGCTTCGACAGCGGGCGCGTCGCGGCGGGCGCGAACGCCGACCTGGCCGTCGTCGACCTGTCGGCGCCGCACCTGACGCCCGCCCACGACCTCGTGAGCCACCTCGCCTACGCCGTCCGCGGCGGCGACGTGCGCCACACCGTCTGCGACGGCGAGGTCCTCATGCGCGACCGCGAGGTGCTGACGCTCGACGAGGCCGCAGTGCGCGAGCGGGCGAACGAGCACGCCCGCGACCTGGTCGCGCGGGCGGAGGGCGACGACTGACGACCGCAGCGAACCCGGGTCAGAACGGGTACTCGAAGTAGAGGTATCCCACGCCGGCCAGGACGACCGCAGCGACCGACGCCTCGACGACGGCGTCGGTCAGTGCGCCGACGACGAGCGCCGGGACGAAGAAGACGACCAGCCACAGCGCGTACGAGTCCGTCGGGACCTCGCGGCGGTTCATACCCGTGTGTCGCCGACCGGGGCGAAAACCCTTCGTATCCGCCGACGTGGTCCGCGCTCGCCCTGCCACGCCGTTCCCGGTCGGCCCGCTACCGCCCGCCGAGCCGTTTTCAGTTCGAAGAATCGACCCGGAGACTGTTTACCGGCGCTAAATTCGGGTTAATTCGACGAAAACCGGACCGAGGGTAATCCACCACTAAGTGGGATCCGACCGTGGAGTAGTGACGTATGAGTCAGGGCACACGAGCGTTGATACTGGCGGCACTGATGGTCGTCTCGGTCGCGGCGCCGGCGATGGCGGCGCAGTCGTCGGAGTCGCTGAGCGTCGACGTGGACCAGGCGGAGGATGTCACCGTGACGGTCACGAACGAAACGGCCGACGATGCGGTCGCGAACGCGTCGCTGAACGTGACGACGGTCACCGAGAACGTCACGTACGGCGGTGCGGGGACGCACACTACCGGGCCGAACGGGACGGTCGAACTGCCGGCGCCGAACCAGTCGCTGGCAGTGTCGGTGACGGCGACAGTCGACAACCGTTCGGCGACGACGACGGCCGAC
Source organism: Halosimplex halobium (assembly GCF_051414055.1). Classification (NCBI taxonomy): domain Archaea; kingdom Methanobacteriati; phylum Methanobacteriota; class Halobacteria; order Halobacteriales; family Haloarculaceae; genus Halosimplex; species Halosimplex halobium. The sequence goes on along the minus strand of NZ_JBLKNX010000006.1, from coordinate 86,606 downwards.
CTGACTGCGGCCGAGGACAACGAGACGGAGATGGACGACGCGAACGGGACGGCCGCTCCGTTCGGGCTGCAGCTCGTCGGCTTCATGTCGGAGACGAACGACACCGACGGCCCGCGCGGGCTGGCGATCGCGTCGTGGGTGACGGCCAACAACCCCGGTAACGGCGGCGGACCGCCCGCCCACGCCGGCCCGGGCAACGAGACGGGCAACGAAACGCGCGGACCTCCGGACCACGCCGGTAACGACGGCAACGAGACCGAGAACGCCACGCAGGGTCCGCCCGACCACGCCGGTAACGACGGCAACGAGACCCGCGGACCCCCGGACCACGCCGGTAACGGCGACGACGACGACGAAGCGGACGAAGAAGACGAGGAAGACGCGGACGATGGTGACGAAGCAGACGAAGAAGACGATGCGGACGAAGACGACGCCGACGAAGAAGACGAGGAAGACGAGGAAGACGATGCTGACGACGACGCCGACGAGGACGACGACGAGTCCGGCGGACCGCCGGACCACGCCGGCAACGGCGCCGCCGGCGGCCGGTAATCGAGAGTAGCGTTCGGCAGCCAGCGAGGCCTTGGACCCACTGTTCTCGGAGTTTTTGCGGTGACTCCCTGGAGGTGTCGGTCCGGAGCGGACCGGGCAGTCACCTGACGACGGCGGTGTCGGCGACGCGGTCGCCGATGCGTCGGGACCCGTCGGAGGCGACCACGGCGACGATCCCGACGACGTAGAACGCCGGCAGCCAGTCGACGAGTCGGAGGGCGTTCCGCACCGCGGCGGCGCGCAGGGAGGGCGGCGAGCCGTCGCCGCCGGTCACGCGGATCTTGACGAGGTACTTGCCGATCGTCTGCCCGTAGCGCCACTCGAGGACGGTGTGATAGCCCAGCGCGAGCGCGAACCAGAGGACGAGTGCGACGAGTCCCGGCGTCCCGCTGAGCGACGCGTCGACGCCCTCGCTCGTGGTCGTGATGTCCCCGGTGATCGCCGCGATCGGGTAGACCGCGACGAACAGGAGGGCGAACCAGACGACGGTGTCGATGGCCATCGCCACGCCGCGGATGCCGGGACCGCACCGTTCAGGGCTGTCGGTCATACGACCCTCTGCGGCCGTCGTGTCAAAGAGCGTTGCTTTCTCCGGCGCGGCCGGTCGGCCGTCAGAACTCGTCGATGACGGGGATGGCGACCGTCTCGAATCTGGTCACAGGGTGTGTTAGGATCCTCCCTAACATTGATACCGTTTCGGGCGGTACCGTCGGTACGGATGGGCGACGACGTCGTCGTGCTGGAGGACGAGACGGTGGCCTACGACGACGGACGGTCGCGAGAGTACGCGTGCTGTCGGTCCCGGAGTCGGAGCGGTTCCCGGAGGGACTGAAGTACGCGTTCCACTACGGCGAGGCCGGCGGCGACGACCCCATCGTCAGGTTCGACAACCACCACGGGCCGCACGAACTCCACGTCGGGAACGGGACCTTCGAGATAGCGTTTCGCGGGCTGCAACCGCTCTACCGCGCGTGGCGTGCCGCGCTCCCGGCCGAGAAACGATGCGACTGGTAACTATGACCCGGACACTCCACATCCAGATCGGACGGACGCCGGACCGGAGCGACCTCGAAGAGAGGCTCGCCGCGGTCGACGCGGGCGAGGAGCCATCGGCTCGCCCCTCGCGGCTGAGCGTCGAGAGCCTGGAGACGTTCGGTCGGATCTTCCGACCCGTCAATCTGGAACTGCTCGAAGCGATCGCCGAACACGAGCCGGCCAGCATCCGCGAACTCGCGCGGCTGGTCGACCGCCACCCGCCGGAGGTGACCGACAACGTCACCGAACTGGCCGACTACGGGCTCGTCGAACTGCGCGAGGAGGGCAGCGCCAAGCGCCCGACGATATGGTACGACTCGATCGAGTTCTCGGGCGACGTGGCGCTACGGGGACTGGACGACGGCGGAAGCGCCGGCATCGCGCCCTGAAACCGGCGGCGGCGACCGGTCCGGCCCGACCCGGCTGTCAGAACTCGTCGATGACGGGGATCCCGACCGTCTCGAAGTCGGTCATGTCGTCGAGGACCCCCGACACCTCGTCGAGCGAGATGCGCTCGGTGATGATAGCGGCGGGGTCGAGCTTCCCGGTCGCGACCATCCGGAAGATCTCGTCGTAGCGCTCGGGCGGCATCCCCAGCGCGCCGAGGAAGTCGATCTCGGCGGTGACCATCTCGTCGGTCGGCAGCGGGAGGTTCCCGCCGGCCTCCTTCGTCGTCAGCCCGACCTGGACGTGCTGGCCGGTCTTGCCGAGGCTCCGGACCGCGTTGCGGCAGGTGGTCTCGATGCCGAGCGCGTCCATCGACACGTCCGCGCCGCCGTCGGTGATCGCCTGGACCTCGGCCGCGGGGTCCTCGACCTCGCCGGCGTTGACGGTCTCGACGGCGCCCTGCTGTTCCGCGAAGTCGAGCTTCTCGTCCATCAGGTCGACGCCGACGACGTTCGCGCCCAGCGCGTCGGCGATCTGGACCGCGGAGAGGCCGACGCCGCCGCAGCCGTGGACGACGAACCAGTCGCCGGCGCCCACGTCGGCGCGGTGGGCCAGCCCGTGGAAGGCGGTCATGAACCGACAGCCCAGCCCCGCCATATCGACCGAGGAGACGCCCTCCGGGAGCGTGACGAGGTTGTGGTCGGCGTGGGGGACGGGCACCTGTTCGGCGAACGCGCCCGGCGCGCTCGGCTGGAGACCCAGCGCCTGGCGATTTTCACAGATGTTGGAGTGGCCGGTCCGGCAGAGGTGACAGGAGCCGTCGCCCAGATTGAAGGGAACGGCGACGTGGTCGCCCTCCGAGACGCCGTCGACTTCCTCGCCGACGGCGACGACGTGGCCGGCGGGCTCGTGGCCGAGGATGTGACCCGGCACGGGGTCGAGCCCGCGCCACTCCCAGTCGCCCTGCCAGGCGTGCCAGTCGCTCCGGCAGACGCCGCAGGCCTCCACCGCGACGACCGCCCCGTGGGGTTCGGGCTCGGGGTCCTCGACCTCCCGCACGTCCAGCGGTTCGCCGTAGTCCGTGAACACTGCTGCGCGCATACCCGGGGTATCGGCAGCACCCGTGAAATACCCTCGTACCTGGAGTCGAATTGTGTGTGATCTCCGGCATCGGATTCCGGTGTGACGGCGACAACTGCTGTCATCGATCGCTGAACCGCGATCAGCCCGCGAACCTCCACGACAGCCCACACCGCGGACTTGATCGTAGTGCGAGACAGCGTGAAAGCCCCCGGCCGCTCCGGTCGAGGGGCTCGCTGCGCGCTTCGCTCACTCCGTTCGCTCCAGTGCTTGCGTCGCCCGTCTTCCCGGAGCGACCGGCCCCTTTCATTCCCGCCCGTATCGGCTGATCGGCCAGTCTAAGCGGGTGGGAATGAAAGGGGCGACGCGCTCGACGAAGGCGGGCGATGCAAGTGACGCGGGACCGGAGGTCCCGCTAATCTGAGGCCGTACCCTCAGACACCGCAGGGCGAAGCCCGAGGAGCGCAGCGAGACCCCCGAGTCGAGCGCGTCGGGGCTTTCACGCTGTTTGCGGAGGCCGTCGTCGCGGAAGCGGTCGTCGCGGAAGCGGTCGTCGCGGAAGCGGTCGTCGCGGAAGCGGTCGTCGCGGAAGCGGTCGTCGCGGAAGCGGTCGTCGCGGAAGCGGTCGTCGCGGAAGCGGTCGTCGCAGTAGAACGAGAGGGGAGCCCCACAGAACGGCCGAGTAACCCGAAACCGACTAACCCGTGAACTTGTGGTAGTCGAGGCCCTTGTGTTTCATCTCGTTGTGCTTCTCTTCGAGGAAGGAGTAGACCGTCCCGTGGGGAGCGCCGTCGATGATCATCTCGGCGGCTTCGCGGACGGTGTCGACCTGTTCGGGGCCGCCGATGATGCCCATCGTGGAGCCGTAGATGACGACCGAGGCACCGGACAGTTCCTCCATGAGTTCGCGGGTGCGGCCGTCCTCGCCGATGAGCCGGCCCTTGTGGCGCTGGAGGTCGTTGCGGTTGCGCGCGGCGGCGTCGATGTCGACGATGTCGAACATCATCATGTCGTCGTCGAGCAGGCGCATGGCCTCCTCGGGGGCGAACCCGCGACCGATGGCCTTGACGATGTCCGGCCCCTTCAGCGCGGTGAGCGGGTCGCCGGTCTGCTCGATTTTCACCTGGCCCGTCTCGCTGTCGACGTCGAGCCGCACCTCCGCCCGGTCCTCGATCTCCCGCAGCGTCGCACCCCCCTCGCCGATGAGGACGCCGATCCGGTCCTGCGGAATCTTCACGTGTTGCATACCTGACCGTAGGTGTCTCCGCCGTTTTAAGCCTTTGTTGGTCGCGCCACCGTGTCACGGGGACCCAGGCCGGTCCGACCGTCGATGCCGGTTCCACCCCATCCTACCCCACCCCCGACCCGAAGTCGGACCAGACCGGGTCCGTTCACTCGTAGCGCAGCGCGTCGATGGGATCGACCCGCGCCGCGCGCCACGCGGGATAGAGCCCCGCGATCACGCCGGTGAGGACGCCGACGGCCACCGCGGCGGCGAACCACCCGGGCGCGAGTTCGAGGGGGATCTCCGCGTACCGCGTCGCGACCCAGCCGCCGGCGATCCCGAGCGGGACCCCGAGGACGGCGCCGAGCGCGCCCAGCAGAACCGCTTCAGCGAGGAACAGTTCCATCACGTCGCGGCTGCGCGCGCCGACGGCCTTCATGATCCCGATCTCGCGGGTTCGCTCGGTGACGCTGACGAGCATGATGTTCGCGATGCCGACGGCGCCGACGACCAGGGCGATGACGGCGATGCCGGTGACGAACCGGGTGAGCCGGGTGACGATGCGCTCGATGCTGTCGACCAGGTCGGCGTTCGTCTGTGCGGTCACCTCGTAGCCGTCGGGGACCAGTTGCGCGGCGTCCGAGCGGTCGCCGTCGAAGTACTCGCGGACGCGCTGTTGGGTGGCGCTGGTGTCGGCGGGGTCGGTGACCACGGTCACCTGCGAGTAGACCCGCTGGCTGGCGACGGCGTTGGGGCTCTCGACGACCGACTGGTAGTAGGGGTCGGCCGGGACGAACACCCGCGGCTGGTCGGTGAAGGAACTGAACGGCAGCTGGCCGCCGGTCCCGTTGACGACCCCCACGACGGTAACGTTGAATCGGTCCCCCGACGAGCGCGTGACCGTCAGTTCGTCGCCGGTCGAGAGGTTCCCGGGGAACAGTTGCGCGGCCGGGCGGTTGACGACCGCCTCGCTCGCGCCGTTGCGGAACGGTCGCCCCGCCTCGAAGGTAGCGGTGTCGAAGGCGGTCGCGTTCGTGGCCGTGACCTGCCGCTGGGCTATCGTCTCGCCGTCGTGGCCGACGGCGCTGACGGGGACGATCCCCCTCGGGACGACCCGCTGGACGCCCTCGATGGTTCGCAGTTGCGAGAGGTCGTACTCGGTGAAGACGGGCTGGCCGGCGCCGCCGAACCCGCCCTCGTCGGCCTCCGTGGCGACGAGGTACACCTCGTTGGCGCTGGATCCCTCGATTTCGGACACGACATCGGCTTTCAGGCTCGCGCCGAAGGTGGCGAACGTGACGACCGCGGCGATGCCGATGACGATCCCGACCACCGTCAGCGCCGCCCGCAGGCGATGGGACCGTAGCGAGCGGACGCTGATCCGCAACGTCTCGGCGAGGTCCATCAGGCTCCCTCCCCCTCCTCCCTCGCCCCTTCCCGGCCGTCGCCAGGACCAGCGTCGTCGGAATCGGCCGGGTCGGCCCCGGACACGTCCTCGACCCCCTCGATCTCGCCGTCGCGGAAGTGGACGATGCGGTCGGCGTGTTCGGCGATGCGGCGCTCGTGGGTGACCAGCAGGATGGTGTTGCCGGCCTCGTGCAATTCGGCGAACAGTTCCATGATCTGCGCGCCCGTCCCGGTGTCGACGTTGCCGGTGGGCTCGTCAGCGAGGAGGAGCGCGGGGTCGGCCGCCAGCGCGCGGGCGATGGCGACGCGCTGGCGCTGGCCGCCAGAGAGTTCCGAGGGTCGGTGGTCGAGGCGGTCGCCGAGGCCCACGTCCCCGAGCAGGGCCGCGGCGCGCTCGCGGCGCTCGCCGCGGTCGACGCCCTGGAAGACCAGGGGGAGCGCGACGTTCTCGACGGCGGTCAGCCTGGGCATCAGGTTGAACGTCTGGAAGACGAACCCGACCGTCCGGCCGCGAGCGCGCGCCCGCTCGGCGTCCGAGAGGGCGGCGAGGTCCTGGCCGTCGAGGCGGACGGTCCCCTCGGTCGGCGTGTCGAGGCCGCCGACGAGATTGAGGAGCGTGCTCTTGCCCGACCCGCTGGGCCCCATGACGGCGGTGTAGGAACCCCGGGGCAGCGACAGCGAGACGTGCGAGAGCGCCTCGACGGCGACGCCGCCCTCGTAGGTCTTCGTCACGTCCGCCAGGTCGACGACCGGTTCGCCGCCGTCGTCCCCACCGTCCGCGCCGGCCGGCGAGTCGGCGCCCGTCGCCTCCGTGTCGGTCGCATCGGTCACACCCGTTCCAGGGGGCGCGTCCGCATTAATCATCGGACGCTCGCGCCGGCGACGCCGGCGACGAGACAAACGCAGATCCCGCCGTAGAGGGCGAGATGCACGGGGCTGTCGGGCGCGAGAGCGACCGCGATCACCGCCATCCCGACGAGGTAGGCGACCGCCGCGCCGACCGCGAACTCGCGGACGCCGACGCCGGCGAGCGTCGCGAACGCGGCACCGAGCGCGATCGCGACGGCGGCGACAGCGGCGAGGGCCACGGCCTCGCCGACCACCGCGGCCACCGCCGTCCAGTAGACGGCGCGGGGCGGCCAGAGGGCGAGTGCGGCCGCCCAGGCGAAGACGGTGCTGACGGCGATCGACCGGATATCGACGGTCACCGACGAGGTATCGGCAGTCACGATCCGACGTTCACGGCCCGCCGGGAAAGCGGTTGGCGCGTTCGCTTCGGGTGCCGGCCACCGGAATCGCCGGTCGCTCCCGTCCGTGTCGTTAAGCCGCTCCGGTCCCAACCGACAACAATGACAGACGACCGCGGGTCCCTGGCGACGCGGGCCGTCCCGCTGGCGGTCGGCGTGGTCCTCCTCGCCGTCGCCGGCGCGGTCGCGGCCGGCGCGCTCCCCGGCGCCCTCGACGGCGACGCCCGGCCGGACGGCGACGCGGTCCTCGACCGGGTCGAACAGCGCTACGCGAACGCCGAGACGCTGACCGGCGAGGCGACCGTCACCGTCGCGAACGCGACCGCCGAGCGTTCCGCGAACGTCTCGTTCGTCCTCGACCGGCCGAACCGGACGAGGCTGAGTACCACCCGCGACGGCGACGAGTACGCCGTCGGCACGAACGGCTCGGTCGCGTGGGTCTACGACGGCGCGAACGACACCGCCCGCGTCTGGGCGTTGCCCGAGAACGCCTCCGCGTGGAACGAATCGGCCTGGAACGGCTCGGCGACGGCCGCCGGGAACCACAGCTGGAACGGGAGTTACGCGAACGCCGGGAATCACAGCTGGAACGGTACCCACGCCTGGAACGACACCGCGTGGGCTGCCCCGAACCGCTCGGCGAACGTCTCGGCGTGGCTCGCCGAGAACGTGACCGCCGAGGTGCGCGAGACGACGACGCTCGACGGCGCGGAGGTGTACGTCGTCGGGCTCGAACCGACCAACGAGTCCTACCGGGGGGAAGCGACGCTGTGGGTCGACACCGACGACTACCGCGTCCACGAGCTGCGCGCGAGTTACGGCGAGAACTCGACGACCGTCGCCTTCGACGGCGTGCAGTTCAACGCCAGCGTCCACGAAAGCACGTTCCGGCCGCCCGACGCCGCCTCGGTGAACACCGTCGGACAGGAACGGTACGACAGCTTCGACGCCGCGCAGACGGGGACCGAGGTCACGCTCCAGCACCTCGACGCCGAGGGCTACGAGTTCGACGAGGCAGTCGTCGTGACCCGGGCCGGTCGGACCGTCGCCGCCCAGACGTACACCGGCGGGGCGAACGTGACCGTCGTCGCGACGGCCGACGACCTGCCGATGCTGAACGGTAGTGCCGGCGAGAACGTCACGGTGGCCGGCGCGAACGCGACCTACGTCGAGCGCGACGACGGAGCGGCCGTGGTCTGGGACGACGACGGCGTGACGCGGGCGGTCGTCGGCGACCTGCCGCGCGGGGAGCTGGTCGACCTGGCCGAACGAGTCGTGGACTGACGCGGCCGGCTACGCGAACACAGACGGCCGCAGCCGCGCCCGCTCTTCCTCGGTCAGCCGGTACGGCTCCAGTTCCGTCGCCAGATCGCCGAGCGCCTCCCGGCGCTCCCGATGCCCGGCGAGGAAGTCGCCGATCCGCTCGGCGGCGGTCTCCTTCAGTTCGCCGGTGAGCAACTCGCCCGAGCGGTAGTCGGCAGCGAGCTCCTCGACACGCTCGTCGTCGGGTTCGAAGAACGTGTGGAGGTACTGGTAGGCCACGTCGACGCTCGGGTCGCCGCCGTGCTCGCGGTGTTCGTCGATATCGACGCGCCCGCCGGAGTGGGCGTGCTCCATGATCTTCGACCGGACCGTCTCGCGGTCGTCGGTGAGTTCGATGGCCGGCGCGTCCGAGGAGGAGGACATCTTCCCGGGGCCGTCGAGCGCGGGGAGGAACTTCCCGAGCAGGGCGCCCGGCTTGGCCACGTCGAACCGCTCCTTGGCGGCCACGTCTCTACAGACCCGGACGTGGGGATCCTGGTCGACGGCGATGGGGACCAGCGTCGGGTGGCGGCCGTGGACCAGTTGCGGGAGCAGCAGGTGGGTGGCCTGCACGGCGGGGTAGAAGGAGAGCCCGACGTTCTCGGGGTCGCCGTAGGTCGCGTCGACAGTCGACTGGGTGATGTCGGCGGCCACGCGGGCGGCCTGGGGGTAGAGTACGTCGGCGTCGAGGCGGTCGACGACGATACGGGTGCGCTCGGGGTCGAACCCGACGGCGAGCAGGTCCCGCAGATTGCTGCGGGTGGCGTCCTCGATCTCGTCGAAGGTGAGGTCCTTCGCGTAGAACTTCTCGTCGTCGGAGAGCGGGACGTAGACGTGCGCGCCCGTCTCGTCCTGCAGGCGCTTGGCGAGGTAGAAGACGAGGACGTGGCCGAGATGCATCGGTCCCGAGGGGCCGACGCCGGTGACGACGGAGTGGGTCTCCCCGGCCTCGGCGGCCGCGAGGTAGCGGTCGACGTCGCGGCCGGCGTAGAAGACCCGCCGCCGGAGCATCGGGTGGTCGGGGAACCGGGCGACCTGCTCGTCGGTGAGCCGGTCGGCGCCGAACTGCTCCAGCAGGCGGTCGTAGTCGACCGTCCCCGCCACGTCGTAGGGCGTGACGGTGAACTTGTCGCCGTCGGTCCCGTCGGGTTTCGGCGTCGAATCGGCGGATCGGTCGGTATGCTGTGCGTCGGTGGCACTGTCGTCGTGCATGTGTGTGGTGGGTGTGCGGCGGCTGGCGGGCGAGCGTGCGGGAGAACGAGTGAGCACCGCGCCCGGGGCGGCCGGGTTAGGCCCGACCGACCGCGCTCGCGATACTGTCCGCTCTCTGGGCGGGCGAGCGCCAGCGCCACGCGAGAGCGGACCGCGTCATCACCTGCCGGTAGCCCGCTGGCGGGCAAATAGGTTTCGGAGGACGGGAGCGCCTACAGCCAGACGCCCTCGCGGTAGGTGTCGACCAGCCCCGGGTCGAGGCGGAGCGTCACCCGTTCCGCGGCGTCCGCGTCCACGACGGTCCGCTCGTCGCTGGCGGCCGTTCCGTTCGCCGTCGGGGTCGCGGTGGGCGTCGGCGTCGCGGTCCCGCCCGTGTCGGTGCCGCCGTCCGCGCCCTCGACGCGCTCGACGATCCGGCCGTTGTTGCCGACGGCGACGGCGACGCCGGAGCCGCGGGCGACGCCGCGGAGCTTCGTGTCCACGGGGGTCCGGATCCGCTCCCACTGCCCGGTCGAGCGTCGCTCGTACACCTTCCCGCCGTCGCCGGCCGCGATGCCGGAGTCGGGCGTGCGGTCGACCGACCGGACCGCCTGTCGCTCGTCGTCGACGACGTGGGGCGTCCACCGGAAGCCGTCGTAGCGGTAGACGATGCCGTTGCCGGCGGCGACGTTCACGTCGCGCTCGCTCGCGCTCGCCACGTCGAAGAAACTCGTGCCGGCGAAGCCGATGCCGATCCTGTTCCAGGACTCGCCGCCGTCGGCCGTCCCGGCGACGAACTGGCTCGTGCTGCAGACGTGGCCGGCCGACCGCGAGTGGAAGTCGACGCCGGGGATAGTCGAGCCGCCGCCGGGCTTGATCACGTCGCGGTACTCCATCGCGCCGCTGTCCTGGCGGACGCCGACGAGCAGCTCGCCCGAGCCGTTGACGAAGAACAGCCGCTCGTCCTCGCCGGCGGTCCCGCGGACCGCGCAGTCCTCCCAGGTGCTCGTCTTGCCCTTCGGCGCCGAGTAGTTGGTCAGCGTCCGCGTCTCGACGTTGTACTCGCCGATGACGCCGCTGCCGCCGACGAACCAGACGGCGGCGCCGTCGTCGGTCGCGTCGACGCCGGTCAGCGGCCGGCTGCGCGCCTGTGGCCCGTACTCGACGACCGTCCGCCAGCCGTCGTCGGTCCGGCCGACCACGTCGCCGCCCCCGCCGACGGCGTATGGCCCCGCCGCCGTGTCGACCGCGCTGTTGAGCGGCTTGTCCGTCGGGGAGTCGACCGCCTCCCAGGTGCCCTGTGCGCCGTCCTCGTTCTCGCCGACCGCCGACGCCGCCGCGCCCGCACCGCCCAGGGCGGTGACGCCCGCGGCCCGCAGGATCTCCCGCCGCGTGTGTCGTGTCATGTGCCTCGCCCGGCGTTGCGCGTCCCCGCTCTTGTACCGGGGACTCGCTCCCGCGAACGGGACGGTCGCCGCGCGGGCGCCGCCACCCCCCAGGCGATGGCGGCGACCCGGGCGATCCGCCGGACCCGTCACTGCGCTCACAGGGGTCAGACGCCCGGCTGACGGGTGTTTTTGTAGGGTGACGGCCCTCGTTGTAGTGATGGCCACGTCGGCGAACGGGCACTTCGAACGGGACGTACTGGTACAGGCGGGGCCGCTGATCGGCGCGACGACGCTCGTGTTGACGGCGGCCTTCCTGGGCATCGTCGGGATCGCGTCCGGCAACGCGGGGGGGCTGGTCGGGCGACTGCCCCTCTACGTGCTCGCCGGGTCGGTCGGCTTCGTCGCCGCGCTCCTGGCGGCCGAACACTCCGACTACTACGGGCGGCCCGCGCTCGTCACCGCGGCGGGCGTCGGCGTCGTCGGCTTCGTGACGATCGGGCTGGGCACCGAGGGCGTCGTCTACGGGCTGACCCACCCCGACGCCGTGGTCGCCTCGCACCTCTCGGTGTACCTGCTGTCGGCGGCGATGATCGCCTCCGGGCTCGGCTACTGGACCGTCCGCAACTGGCGCGACGTGACCGCCGCCGTGAACACGAGCGGCCTCTAATCTCCGGCGGATCGACGCCCGCACGACCGAACCGTTTTTCCGCTGGAATGTCAACTGAGCGTATGGTCCACCATCCCGTCGCGGGCGCGGGTATCCTCATCGCGATCCTCACCCTCCCGCTCGGGTTGCTCACCGCGCTGTTCGTCGGTATCGTCCCTGCGGCCGCGGTCTTCGTCGTCGGCTGGCTGTTGCTGACGCCGATGCTCGTCACGTTCGCCGAGGAGGTCGGCGCGCTGCTCCCCGGCTACGGGGACGACGAGGGATCCGACGGTTCCGAGACCCCGCTCGCGGAACTCAAGGCCCGGTACGCGCGCGGCGAGATCGACGAGGCCGAGTTCGAGCGCCGGGTCGAACGGCTGGTCGGCGTCGAGGAGCTCGACGCGGACGGAGCGGTCGGCGACCTCGACGCGGGCGGTCCCGACGTGGACGACCTCGACGCGGACCCGGTCGACGGCCGGGAGCGCTCCGTCGAACGCGAGTGACTACTCCCCGTCGCCGTCCCCGTCCGCCGCGGCCCCGCCGAACAGCTCCTCGTGGCGGTCGGCGAGGTTGGCGTAGTCGCCGGAGTTGAACGCCTCGAAGACGGCCTCGGGGTCGATGTTCGTCTCCGAGAGCGGCGTGACGGTGGCGGGCATCCCGCGGACGAACGACTCGGGCGGCACCTCGTAGCCCGGCGGGACGACGGTGCCCATCGCGACGATGCTGCCCGCGCCGATGACGGCGTCGCTGACCGTCGAGTTGAACCCGACGAGGGCGCCGTCCTCGACGGTCGTGTCGTTCAGCACCGCGCTGTGACCGACCATCGCCTTCTCGCCGACCTCGGAGGCGTGGACGGTGGCGTTGTCGCCGACCGCCGACTCGCGACCGACGACGACCGGCCCCACGTCCCCGCGCAGTACCACCCCCGGCCAGACGTTCGCGTTCGCCCCGACGGTCACGTCGCCGACCAGCGTCGCCTCCCGGCTGACGTGCGCGTAGCCGTGGACTTCCGGCCGCTGCCCCTCGAACGCGTACTCGCGACTGTCCATAGCGTGTGTGTCGTGTTCACACGTCTAAACCCTTGGCCCGTCCCGCGCGGGTCGGCGGACTGTGGCGTGGCGATCCCCCTCGTTTCGTGTGGAACGGGCGTACACCGTCGCTCCGCCGCGCTCCCACACACCTATGCGGGTCGAAACCGTGGGGCGTGCCATGGACACGGAGTCGGACGACATCGCGGTCGAGCGGCCCGTCCTCGCGACGGCGGTCGTCGCGGCCGTCGCGACGGTGGCCTACGTCGGGGTCCAGCTGGTCCTCGACGGGACCGTCGCGCCCGCCGAGACGGCGTCGTTCGTCCTGATCTTCACGCTCGTGTACGTCGCCGGGGCCCGCTACCTGCGCGAGCGGTCCGCCGAGTGATCACAGGAACCTGTCGATTCCGGCCTGCCGGCGGTCGACGCCCGCGGGGTCCGGCTCCCAGGCGCTCCGCCGGGCGCGGGCGGCTTCCGACCCCTCCGACGACGGGGCGCCATCCGCGTCTTCGTCACTGTCGCTGCCGACGGGTTCGTACCCCGGACACGTCGGCCCGCAGTCGGCGACCGGGCGGACGAGCCCGTCGTTCCACGCACACCACGGCAGCCGCGCGTCGGCGAGTTCGGCCGGCTGGGCGTCGCCCGGGGCGCACTGCTCGCAGTCGGGGAGATCGTAGGTCCGCCACCCCTTCCCGTAGGCGCGTTCGGCGACGCGGCGGCGCTGGCGGCGCTTCTCGGCGGCGGTGACCGGCCGCACCTCGGCGCGGCCCGGCTGGCGGTCGAGGAGTTCGATGCCCGGTCCGTCGGGGTCGAGCGGCTCGGGCTCGCGGACCACCTCGCGCTCGCCCGTCCCGGGGTCGAACCGCCAGACTCCAACGGGGTCGGGCAGGCGGTTGAGGTGCGCGCCGGTGACGTACGTCTCGGTCGCGAGGACCACCTCGTCGAACAGCCCCAGCGAGGCGTCGATCCGTAGCTGGTCCCGGAGGTCGCCCGGCCGGTCGAGGTCGGGCTTGTTCTCGATCCCGACCAGCGAGTCGAACCACTCCTCGGGGTAGCGGACCGTCCCGCGAACGGCCGTGCTCGCCCCCTCGCGTTCGCGCTCGAAGAAGCCGAGTTCGACCGCCCGCTCGGCGACCGCGCGGGCGCGGTCGGGGTGGCAGTCGAACGCCTCGGTGACCGGGCGAGCGGTGCCCGGGCCCACGTCGCTCTCGATCGCCAGCGGCGGGATCGTGTGGGGCGTGATCGCCACACGGCGGTCGAACTCGGGGCCCGGTTCGACCAGGCACACGTCGGCGACGCGGCGGCCGTTGACCGCGGCGCCGAGCTGGCGGCCGACGACCCGGTCGGGCCCCTCCAGGTGAGCGCACAGCGCGAGTTCGAACGCGAACTCCTGCACAGCCGCCCGTTGGCGCGAACGGGCATAAGCCCGCTGACGGCGGCCGGACCGGCGAGCCCTCGGCGCGACGACCAGGCGGTCCGACGTGAGTAACACGCATCCATACCCACGGATGGCGCAAGTTTTATCTAAACGTGTTAAGCTATGTCAGGTACGACAGGGGTGACGACTCGGGCCGTCCGCGGGCGGAGAGCGTTCGCGGCCGCGGTCCACAGGGGGGTCGTCGCTCGGGACACGGGACCGATGAATCGGGACACGCACCGGGTCGGAGCCGACGATCGCGGCCAGTCAGTCTTCGACTTCTCGATCGGCGTGAGCCTGTTTCTGGTCGTCGTGCTGGGAGTGATCGTGTTCGTGCCGACGGCGTTCGGGAGTTTCACGTCGGGTGCTGGTGGAGGGGCCGGCGACGGGCTCGCGGCCGACAGAGCGGCGACGTACCTCTCGGAATCCGCACTCAGGGACAGCGGCGCGTCGGTGGGGTTAGACACCGAATGCACGCTTCTGTTTTTCACCGGCCGGATGAACGACCCCGACCTGACCGTGACGCCGAGTGACTGTGGACTGGAACAGGCCGCTTCGCTCGCGAGCAACGCCAGTCTCGACGCGAGCAGACGGACGGTGAACGTCACCGTCGAACGCCGAAAGCCGACAGATCCCGGTCGCGAACTGCTCTGCTGGGATACCGACGGCGGGCTGAGCGGGAGCCCGCTCGTCTCGGTCGACGAACCGGCTTGCGACCCGACGGCGACGGACGTCAGACTCACTGCCGGACCGAGCGCGGCGAATAATCAGGAGTACGCGACGGCCGAGCGCTACGTGTCTCTCGGTCGAGAGGGGGTGTATCTTGTCGTTCGAGTGTGGTGACGCGAGCACCGACCGCGGGCAGGCGTTCACACTGGAGAGCGTCCTCGCGGCGGTGGTCGTGGTGGCCGGACTCGTCTTCGCGCTCCAGGCGGTCACGGTGACGCCGTCGACGACCGGTTCGACCGCACAGCCGGTCGACCACACCAGGCTCGACAGCGTCCTCTCCGAGTCTGCCGAGAACGGGGCGCTCAGACGTGCGGTGCTGGCGTGGGACGACGGGTTCGCCGGAACGTCGGGCGGGGACTACTTCGTCGGGACGTTCCCGGACAACGAGTTCGGACAGGCGCTCGACCAGGCGGTCGGACCGACCGTCGTCGTGAACGTCGTCGTCCACTACCCAACAGGTTCCGGAACGACCGAGCGCCAGCGGATGGTATACAACGGTGTTCCGGGGGACAACGCCGTCCGGTCCGAGGCGGTCGTCACCGTCTTCGACGAGGACCATCGCTACGATGCCACGGGCAACAGGAAATCGGAGACGCTCGAATCCGAGGGGCTCTACCCCGGTATCAGCCAGCGGTCCGGGTCGGACGTGTACGCGCTCCTGAGAGTCGAGGTGGTTGCGTGGCGGACCTGAACGGAGTGAACCGCGGACAGTTGCTCCTCTCGGGGGCGTTCGTCCTGGCGGTCGCGCTCATCGGACTGACGATCGTGTTGACGTCGGGCGGATACACGACGACGCTCACGACACAGGACACCTCGGTCGAACGCGGGACCGACGCGATCGCGACCAGGGAGTCGGTGTCCGCCGACCTCGAACGGTACCTGAGAGACGTCAACGAGGAACCCACCGCAACGACGACTCGCTCGGCGCGCAAAGACAGTTTCCGGGACCTGGTGTCGCAGCTCGGCCCGTGGCTGAACGAGCGGTACGCGGAACACGGGCAACTGGTCGATATCGGTCCCGAGTCCGCCGTCTCGTTCGAGCGGGGCTATCAGATCGAACTCGCGACCGACGGCTCGTTCGATAGACTGGACACCAGCAGAAACGGACCCGGAACCGAGACGCTGGTCAGCGACGCCAAAGCGCGGAACGTAACCTTCGTGTTCAGCGACGTTCCGACCGGCTCGTCGTCGTTCGACGTGACGTTCGACTCCGGGAGCCGGGAATGGCTGCTGACGGTGACCGCGACGGGCGGCGGAAGCCAGTGGACGGTCACCGTCGACCGGACCGGGACGACCTACGCCCGGACGTGTACCGTCACCGGGTCGCCCTCGGAGATGACCGTGGACGTGGACGGAGCGACCATCGACGGCGACCACTGTCTGGCGCTCGAAGCCATCGAGTTCGAGGAGGACAACTACGAGGTCACGATCAGTGGAGACCTCTCGGGAACCAGCGGGCAGCTGTGGCTGACCGGCGAGGGCACGCCACCCAGTACTAGCTACGACGACAGCATCGTCTACAGCGCGCGGGTGCCTTTCACGTACCAGTCGGCCACGGTCGATTACCGCACCGAGTTGCGGATCGCACCGGAGGAGATACGATGATTCGCCGTGACGAGCGGGCCCTCTCGTCGGCGCTGTCATACGCGCTGATCGTCGTTCTGACGGTATCACTGACCGCGGGGCTGGTGCTCGGGACGAGTTCGATGATCGGCGAGCAGCGCGAGCAGGTCGCCCGCGATCAGGTCGACGCGGTCGGCGAACGGCTAGCGTCGACGATCATGACCGTTGACCGGATGAACGCGACCGAGCCCCGCCCCGCGTCCGCCGCGGTGATCCGGGAGTTCCCCCGGCGTCTCGGCGGGGTCCAGTACCGCATCAAGACCGTCGAGATGGGCTCGAACCGCTGGCGGCTGTACGTCGAGACTCGCGACATCGCCATCAACCAGTCGTTCACCGTCAGACTCCGGTCGGGAGCGGCCCTCGAAGAGACGACGATCAACGGGGGGCCGCTGCGCGTCTACTACGACAGGGCCCCGGACCCCGACGACGACAGAGTGAGGCTAGAGAATGCGTGACAACACATCCCGCGGGCAGAGCGAGGTCATCGGCTTCGTGATCGTCTTCTCGGCCATCCTCGCGGCGACGCTCGTCGTCGGCGTCTTCGGCCTCAACGCGCTCGACAGCGTCCAGGAGTCCACCGTCGCCAACAACGGCGAGATCGCCATGCAGGCGGTCGGCGACGACATCGAGTCGATCTACTACGGCTCCGCCGAGACCTCGACCACCGAACTCACGCTCGACGCAGCGACCCTCGAAGTCGGCGACCCGACGCGGGTGGAGGTGTCGGTGGTCTCGACGAGCACCGAGAGCTGGCAGTGGAAGCTCTACCCGCTCGTCTACCGGAGCGACGCGGCCTCGATCTACTACGAGAACTCGCTGATCGTCCGGCAGCAACGGAGGGGGAGCGTCGCCGTGAGCGGCTCACTGTTCCGGCTGGACGACGAGCGTGCCGTGATCCCGGTCGTCCGGACGAACGCGACGACGAACGCCACCGTCAGCGGCGGGACGGAGCAGATCCGGGCCATGGAGAACGGAACAGAGCAGGTCGTGCGGACGAACGAGGACCCGTCGGTCACCGAACTCGACGTGACGATAACGATGCGTGACGTTCCGGGTCGGACCGAGGTGTGGGAGACCGCGTTGCGGGACGCCTACGGGGGCAGCGGGTCGCTGTCGTGTACGAACCCGGAAGCCGACGAGGTCGCCTGCTCGTTCGAGACGGAGACGGTCGTCGTGTCGAGCGTGACCGTCGAGTACGGGTTCGGGTAGGTCAGTCGTCGACGGTCGCAGTCTGCTGTCGGAGGTAGACGAAGTCGACCGTGGCGGGGCCGCCCGATCCGCCGCCGTAGACCCTGGCCGAGCCGAGGTTCTCGTCGTAGTGGACCTGGGCGTCGTTGGACATCTGGGTCACCTCGCCGATAATGCTCCCGAAGATCTCGACCTGGTTCACGACCTGAATCTCGGCGCCGTCGGTACTGGACCCCCCGGGACCGAACATGACGCCGGTGTAGACGACGTCGTTGCTGAGCTGGACCTGCGCGTTGGGTCGCAAGTACATCCAGAACAGCGGCGCGCGATCGGCTTCCGGGCTCGTCCGGATCTCTGCCGTGTTGACCATCGAGAGCGCGTTGCCGCCGGACGCGCCGACGTAGACGTTGGCCCGACCGGACCCCTCGATAACGATCTCGGCGTCGTTGTCCATCTCAATCCTCCCGTCGACGTAGACGTTGACTTCTCCGCCCGTGGTGTCCAGCCTGAGCAGATCCCCGCTTCCCATGTCGATGTCGTCGACGTAGTAGTCGCCCTCCGGCAGCTCGCAGACGGGGTCACATGAGCCCAGGTCGGTCCCGCTGATAGCCGAGACGTCCCCGTTGTCGTTGGTCGTGCTGTAGCTCGACTCCTTGTCGAGGATCGTGCTCTCGGCCGATTCGTAGTCCGGGACCGACGGGTCCAGCGGCGTCTCGAACGTCTTCGCAGCGAGACGGCTGGAGACAGTCCCCGGTTCGCCGTCGCGTACGTCCCCGGCTACGTCGGCGTCTTCCGGTCCACGCTCGACGTTACCGCCCGCGATCACGTCACCGTTGATATCGACGGTGTCGCCGCCCAGGTCGATATCGCCGTCGACGACGACATCGCCCTGAATAGTCACGCCGCCGGAGTAGTCTTCGCCGATCTTGGCGTCGCCGTCTTCGACGTAGACGTTGCCGTCGATCGTGTCGACGCTCGACAGTTGTTCGATGTCGCCGTCGCGGACGTACACGTCGCCCTCGATGACCGGGTCCGCGCTGTACCCTACCTCGAGGTCGCCCTCGACGAACACGTCCTGTCGAAACGCTGGCTGACCCGAGGTGATCTTCAGCGAGAAGTCGTTCCCGCTCGCTCCGCCGACGAGTACGTCGCCCTCGAATTCGGGCTCGTTGACGATCGTCAGGTCGTCTTTCGTCGAGAAGATGCTGTGGAAGGTCGGCTGGCTGTTTATTTGGGTCGGGCCGCCCGCGTTCTGACCCAGCACGACGTTCCCGAGCACCTCGACCTCGTTCGTGATGTCCGGGGCGCCGCTCTCGGCGTGGACATCGCCCCGGACGGTGAAGTCATTGGTCGGGTCGAACGTCTCGGTCGTCAGCACGTCGCCGTTCTCGTTGTGCGGCGAGCCGGCGTAGTCGGGCGAGAGGTAACTGTCGGTAGTCACCGTGTTGGTCAGCGCCGAAGAGGGGCCGTCCGAGTACGCCGCCGAGGAGACGGTCCCGCCGACGTTCGGTGATTCGACGGTGACCGTGACCGTCTGCGTGTCGGGGTCGACGGTGACCGACTCCGAACCGAGTTCCGACTGGAGGTGTTCGCCCCAGGCCTGGTAGAAGGTGCTCTCCACCGCGACGGTGATTGTCGTTCCGCTCGGGATCCGGTTCGACATCCCGATCGAGGAGAGCAGGTCCTGCTGGTCGACTGTCTCGACACTGAACTCGCCACCGCCGGTCGTCCCCTCGATCGTGGTAACCGGGAACGTGAGCGTGCTGGCCTTCTCTTTCGGCCGATAGCTGATCTCCGGTCGCGAAACGACGACGCTTCCGTTCCCGGTCTTCCGCCAGACGCCCCCACCCTGGTAGGCGACGGTCTGTCCGCCGTGTTCGTATCTGGCCGTCCCGAGCCAGAGCTCCTCGGTCGTGTCCGAACCGGACGGCGGGTCGACTGTTACGGTGACCCTGCCCGCCCGGGCCGGCTCCCCGGTAGATTCGCCCACCACCTGGAAGTTCCCCTGGAGGTCCGGGATCTCCACCTGCGCCTGACTCGACCCCTCACGGGCCATCCGCTCGATCGTGGTGTCGAGCGACTGCATCGACTGGACGGCGGCCGCAGACGAAGCGTCCCCCTGTCCCTGGTTCAGCGCCGCCGTTCCCGCGATGACCACCGTCGTCGCCCCCGCGATGACCATCGCAACGAGTAATACGACGGCCAGGATATCCGACTGTGCGCGCCCCCGTCTCCAGCCGCCCACGCGGCATACACCCCTATACATCGTTGTGTCTCTGGTTGGTGAAACGTACACACACGCCGAAATAATCCTTTCGACATTTCCGGCGCACGAACTGGACTGGCCCGGGCGCTCGAGGGCTATCCCGACGGACCGGACAGTACTCGGTTCTGGTCCCCCGGCGCTATGTCTCGCACGACCGACACTCGCTGTCGACCACGTCGAGGTCGCCGTCGAGCGTGACCGTCAACCGGTCGTCGGCCAGCGGGATCTCGACGGTGACCCGCCAGGGGTCGACCGACTCGACGGCGGTGTACTCGTCGTCGACGCACCACGGGAGCGTCCAGTACGGGCGCGAGGACAGGTCGATGCCGTGGTCCTCGTAGAACGCCGAGACGACCGACTCGTCGAGCAGGACGAGCCCGACCGGCGAACACAGCTCGTTGCGACAGCGCTCGCAGACGTGCTCGGCGCGCAGGGCGACGTCCAGACAGCAGTCGCCGCCGCGGACGATCTCGGTGTGGATGCGGCCGGCGCAGGACGGGCAGACGCCGTCCGCCGCCAGGCAGTGGAGGTGGCGGACCCGCTCGTCGAAGGCGGTGGCCACCTCCGCGTTCGACCGGTCGACCAGCCCGCCGGGCGGGAACTCGTACTCGCCGTGGGACTTGCCGCAGTCGACGCAGTCGATCCGGAACTGCTCGTCGGCGTAGCGGGCCTCGAGCGCGCCGCCGCAGCGGGTGCAGGCGCCCTCCACCTCGAAGGGTTCGACGTCGGGCCGGCGGGTGAACGTGCCCGCGCGGACCGCGCGGACGACCTGGGCGCCGGCGTGGCGCAGGTCGTAGCCCGCGTCGGACTTGGCGACGAACTGGTCGGTGAGCTGCTGGAGGTGGTAGTTGAACTGCGCGCTGTCGCGCATCGCCACCTCGTCGTGCAGCGCGGAGAAGCTCACCGGCGGGTCGTCGGCCCGCCACAGCGCCTCCAGGATCTCCAGGCGGGTCCCGTTGGCGACGACGCCGAACGCCTCCGCCGGGTCCACGCCGGCGGCCTCGCTCTCGCCGTCCTCGCCGGGCCCCTCGCTAGCTCCGCTCATACCCGATCGATCGACGGGAACTCCCAAAAGGGTTCCCTGAAGCCGGTTTTTGTATCGACACTGTCACGTGTCCGACGGCGCTTTCAGCGCGCGAAAACGCTCGTGGATCATTAACACGGATCGGAGTCAACGGGTGGAGTGATGTGTGCATCGCGCGAGTCGAGTCCCCTCCACCGGTCGGCCGGGTGCTGTGAGACGCCCACGGTGCTGGTCGTCGACGACGACCCGGACCTGACGGCGCTCGCGGGCGCGTACCTCGGCCGGATCGACGACGTGTCCGTCCGGACGGCGACCGACCCGGACGACGCCCTGGACCGTGTCGACGACGCGGTCGACTGCGTGGTCAGCGACTACGAGATGCCCGGGATGGACGGGCTGGCGCTGCTCGACGCCGTCCGGACGGCCCACCCCGACGTGGACCTGATCCTCTTTTCGGGGTCCGAGGCCGAGGGGCTGGCCGAGCGGGCGCGCGAGCGGGACGCGCGGTACGTCCGGAAGGGGCCGTCGAACGGAGGGTTCGACGACCTGGTCGACGCCGTCGAGACCGCGCTCGACGACTGAGGCGGGGACGCCGCCGGCGGACGGCGGCCGGTCCCCGGGGGCGGTCGGACACGGAACAGTAGGTTTATCAGTCGCAGAGGGCGAAGATTCCCCAAGATTACTCCCGAGATGACGACGAACACACAACCGGAGGTGAACATCGGACTCGTCGGTCACGTCGACCACGGCAAGACGACGCTGGTGCAAGCCCTCTCTGGCGAGTGGACGGACCAGCACTCCGAGGAGATGAAACGCGGCATCTCCATCCGCCTCGGCTACGCCGACGCGACCTTCCGGCAGTGTCCGGAGGGGGAGGTCCCCGACGCCTACACCGTCGACGAGACCTGCGGCGACCACGACACCGAGACGGACGTGCTGCGCACGGTCTCGTTCGTGGACGCGCCGGGTCACGAGACGCTGATGGCGACGATGCTCTCCGGTGCGGCGATCATGGACGGCGCGGTGCTGGTGGTCAGCGCCAGCGAGCCCGTCCCGCAGGCACAGACCGAGGAACACCTGATGGCGCTGGACATCATCGGCATCGACAACATCGTCGTCGCCCAGAACAAGATCGACCTGGTCGACGCCGAGCAGGCCCGCGAGAACTACGAGCAGATACAGGAGTTCGTCGAGGGCACCGTCGCCGAGGACGCGCCCATCGTCCCCATCAGCGCCGGCCAGGGCGTCAACATGGACCTGCTCATCGACGCCATCGAGCGGGAGATCCCGACGCCCGAGCGGGACCCCGGGGCCGACGCGGAGATGCTCGTCGCCCGGAGCTTCGACATCAACCGCCCGGGCACCACCTGGGACTCGCTGCTGGGCGGCGTGCTCGGCGGCTCGCTCGTCCAGGGCGAACTCGAGGCCGACGACGAGATCCAGCTGCGGCCCGGCCGCGAGGTCGAGGAGGGCGGCCAGTCGGAGTGGCAGCCCGTCGAGACGACCGTCCGGTCGCTCCAGGCCGGCGGCGAGACCGTCGAGACGGCCACGCCGGGCGGTCTGCTCGGCGTCGGTACCGGGCTCGACCCCTCGATCACGAAAGGCGACGCGCTCGCCGGCCAGGTCGCGGGTCCGCCCGGGACGCTGCCGCCGACCCACGAGCAGTTCACGATGGACGTCGATCTACTGGACCGGATCGTCGGCGAGAACGCCGGCGACGTCGAGGAGATCTCCACCGGCGAGCCGCTGATGATGACCATCGGGACGGCCACGACGGTCGGCTCGGTCACCAGCGCACGCGAGGGCGAGTGCGAGGTCGCGCTCCAGCGCCCGGTCTGTGCCCGCGAGGGCGCGAAGATCGCCATCAACCGACGGCTGGGCGGCCGCTGGCGGCTCATCGGCATCGGCACGCTCCGGGAATGAGCGTCGTCATGGACACGAACGCACTGATGATGCCCGTCGAATGCGACGTTCGCGTGTTCGAGGAGCTCGAGCGGCTGCTCGGGGACGACGAGCTGCTGGTCCCCGAGGCGGTCCGCGACGAACTCGCGACGCTCGCCGACGGGCAGGGGAAGGAGGCGGCCGCGGCCAGCGTCGGGCTGGACCTGGCGGCCGACCGCTGCGAGCCGGTCGGCCACGAGGCGGGCTACGCCGACGACGCGGTGGTCGAGGTCGCCGGACGGGAGGACGTTTCGCACGCTGTCACGAACGACGGTCCGCTCAAGGGCCGGCTGCTCGACGCCGGTATTCCGGTAGTTAGTTTACGGGCCGGGAACAAACTCGCAGTCACTCAACCATAACATGTACAAACGGGTTACACTCCGCGATACGGTCGAAGTGCCGCCGGAACACCTGGCGGACGTGACGCCGGGGCTGGTCAAACGGCTCCTGCAGGACAAGCTCGAGGGACGGATGGACGAAGACGTCGGCTCGGTCGTCTCGGTGATCGACGTCCACGACATCGGCGAGGGGGCGGTCGTCCCCGGGAAGGAGGGCGTCTACTTCACCGCCGAGTTCGACGCGCTGACCTTCGACCCCCAGATGCAGGAGGTCGTCGACGGCGAGGTCGTCGAGGTCGTCAACTTCGGCGCCTTCGTCGGGATCGGCCCCGTCGACGGCCTGCTGCACGTCTCGCAGATCTCCGACGAGTACCTCGCCTACGACGAGGAGGGCCAGATGCTCTCCTCGCGGGACTCCAACCGCACGCTGGGGGTCGGCGACGCCGTCCGGGCGCGCATCGTCACCAAGAGCATCGACGAGCGCAACCCCCGGGACTCGAAGATCGGCCTCACGGCCAAGCAGGTCGGGCTCGGCAAGCACGGCTGGCTCGAGGAGGAGCGCCAGAAACGCGAGGCCGCCGCGGAAGCGGGTGAGGACTGATGGCCGACAGGCTAGTCTGTCGCGAGTGCCACCGCGTGCAGGACTCCGAGGAGGCCGAGACCTGCGTCGCCTGCGGGTCGTCGTCGCTGACGGAGGACTGGGCGGGGTTCGTCGTCATCAGCCACCCCGACCGCTCGGAGATCGCCGAGGAGATGGGCGTCACCGAGCCCGGCCGCTACGCGCTGAAGGTCCGCTAGCGTGACCGTCGTCCTCGAACTCCAGCCCGCGCTCCGTTCGGAGCTGAAAGACCCGTTCGGCCCCGTCTCGACCGACACGGCCGCCGTTCTCGCCGCCGCCGGCGACCCCCTCGTCACCGTCGGCGACATCGTCACCTACCACACTCTCGAGGCGGGCCGCGTCCCCGACCTGGCGTTCGTCGACGAGCGCACCGAGCGCGCCGCCGTCGACGACGAGGTCAGCGAAGGGATCGCGGACGACCGCTTCGACCGCGTCCGCGCCATCGAGAACCCGCCCGCGACGCTCACCGCCGCGCTGCTGGACGCGCTGGTCGACGCGCTCGCCGCCGGCGAGCGGACGCTCGTCCGCGTCGACGGCGAGGAGGACCTGGCCGCCCTGCCCGCCATCGCCGCCGCGCCGGCGGGCGCCAGCGTCCTCTACGGCCAACCCGGCGAGGGCGTCGTCCACGTCACAGTCGACGCCGACACCCGCGCCCGCGTCGTCGACCTCCTCGACCGCATGGACGGCGACCCCGCCCGCGCGTTCGACGCGCTCGACGTCGACCGCGAGTGACTGTCCGTTCCTCTCGGCATCCTCGCTTCGCCTGTAGCCGTGCGACAGTCGAACTGGCGCGCGCTGTCGCGAGTCTCGTCTCGCGACAGCATCGCGCGAGGGATGAGCACCGCACGCCGTAGGCGCGCGGAGCGCAAGAGGCTGGGGAGGTGTGAGGACCCCTGCGGTGCTGTGCGGTTGCAGTGCCGTGGCAGCGCTGTGCGGTTCTGGTGGACTGATACGGATTATTGCAAGACATTCCGGGATCGGTCGCACGACTGCGTGCGGTCGACCCGGTAAACGCTTGCAATAATCCGTATGAAAGGGCGAGGCGCGCTCGCGCTTGTTCAGTCGTCTGAGCGACCCCTATCCGCGCGGGCGGTGCCGAGAGCGCGGATATGTCGCTCAGCGACCGCGAGCGGGCCGAGGGCTTTCAGCACTCGATGGTTCCGCGGTGAGGGTCACGCCACTCGCGCCACAGTACCAGAAGCGAACAGAACAGAACCGAACACGCACCCTCACTCGGGGGAGTAGGCGGTGGCGGAGGCCGATTCCCGGGAGCGGACGGCGCCGACGACGGCGTAGACGAAGGGGGTGTCGGCGACGGCGACGAACAGTTTGAAGAGGTACTGGCCGGCGATGAGGGCGACGGCGCCGGACAGCGACGTCGAGCCGAGGAGGACGAAGCCGACGAGGATGAAGATGACCGTGTCGACGAGCTGGCTGGTGGCGGTCGAGCCGATGTTGCGGAGCCAGAGGTGGTCGCCGTCGGTGGCCTCGCGGATCCAGTGGAAGGCGAACACGTCCCAGTTCTGGCTGACGACGTACGCCGAGAGGCTGGCGACGACGATGGCGGTGCCGGAGCCGAGCACGTTCCGGAACGCCGCGAGGTCGATCTGGCCGGGGGCGGACTGGGGCAGGGCCGGCGCCTCGATGGTGCTCCAGACGAGCACGAGCATGACGAGGTTCATCAGGAAGCCGACGTTGACGACGACGGTGGCGGCCTTGCGGCCGTACAGCTCCGAGTAGCAGTCCGAGGCGAAGAAGGTCAGCGCGTAGGCCAGCGCCGCGCCCGGGAGCACGAGCGCGCCGCCGGCCAGCGGCAGCTCGACGGGTAGCTGAAACATCAGCAGCTTCGAGGCGGTCAACTGGGCGGTGACGATGGCGGTAACGAACAGGCCGACGAGCCCGACCTGCTCCGGCGAGAGCGCGGGGCGGGACTCGCTCATCGCTCCTCCTCCATGCGGCCCTGCCGGGCGTCGATGTCGTCGAGCATATCGAGCGTCTTGCGCATCGACGCGCGGATCGCCTCGCTGCGGTTGACGAACTTCCCGTCCTCGCCGACGTGTTCGTCGAGGTCGTCCAGCAACTCCTGGGGCACCTCCACGCTGATCTTCGGCATGATATTACTCAGGCGCTCGCCGAGGAATATAGGCGGTTCGATCCGGGGGACGCCCGACCCGGCCGATCTGCGGAGCAGGTTTCCTCTGTGCCGCCGGCGGACGGCGTTGAAGCCCGGTCGCGTCGGTGGGATCTCCGGACGGCTGTGGGAATATCCACATTTCACCGGGGAATGTACTGTCGGGAAGTATTTCACAGGGCCGAGCGAAGACGGTGCCGATGCAGGAGACACGGGACGACCCAGTCGGCGTCGCGGTCGTGGGCGACCGCGGCGACCGCGACCGGCTCGCGGCGGCGCTGTCGGGGGACGGCGCCGTCGCGGTCGTCGAACAGGGGGGTATCGACAGCCTCGGGGGCGACCGGGAAACCATCGAACCCGAGTGTCTCGTCTGTTCGAGCGTGGCGGACTACGAGCGGATCAGGGAGATCGACCGCGCCGTGGGGGTCGTCGTGGTCGCCGGGGGGCTGGCGCGGGCGGCCGTCGAGCGGGTGGCCGGCGACGCCCGGGCCGCCCGCGTCCACCCGGACGCGGACCTCGGGACGGTACTCCCGGTCGAGGTCGAGCGGCTCGCCGAGGACGCCTCCGCGGCGACCGCGTGGCGGCTGGCGGACTTCGCCGACGAGGCGGTCGTCGCCTTCGACCCGGAGACGCTCGCGCTCCGGGACGCCAACGAGCTGTTCTACGACCGGTGGGGGTGGGAGCCGGCGGACCTGGCCGACGCGACCGTCCGGGACCTGCTCGTGACGGACATCACCGAGGAACTGCGCGGGCAGGGCCGGGGGGCCGACGGCGAGGAACATCTGGAGTGGATCGACCCCGACGCCGACCCGGTCGAGACGATGGTCGAGCGCGCCCGCGGCGGCAACTACGAGAGCCGCGAGTGGCACTGCACCGGCGCCGACGGGACCGCGTTCAAGACCGAGGTCGACCTGTTCGTCGACGACCGCACGGGGACGGGCTACCTCGTCGCGGACGTGCCCGCGCCCGAGCCGTCCGGGCGGCGGGCCGACCCGCCCGGCGGCGACGAGGCCGCGATGCTGCGCTCGCTGGTCGAGCACGTCCCGATGTCGGTGTACTTCAAGGACACCGAGAGCCGCCACGTCCTCGTCAGCGAGGACGTGGTCGAGCCGTTCATCGAGTCGCCGGAGGGGAAGATCCTCCACTCCCCGGAGGACGTGGTGGGCAAGACCGACTTCGACCTCTACGAGGCGGACAACGCCGCCGAGGCGGTGGCCGACGACCGCGAGGTCGTCGAGAGCGGCGAGCCGATCCGCGACCGGCTCGAGCACGCCCAGCCGCCCAACGGCCAGGATCTCTTCTTCCAGACGACCAAGGCGCCGTGGTACGACGACGAGGGCCGCGCCCGGGGGATCGTCGGCGTCACCGTCGACGTGACCGAACAGAAGCGCCGCGAGCGCGAGCTCGACCGCCAGAACGAGCGGCTGGAGGAGTTCGCCGGCATCCTCAGCCACGACCTGCGCAACCCGCTGAACGTCGCCAAGAGCCGGCTGGACCTGTACTGGCGGACGGGCGACGAGTCCGAACTGGAGGAGGTCGCGGCGATGCACGACCGCATCGAGGCCATCGTCGACGAGGTGCTCACCTACGCCCGCGAGGGCAGCCACATCGACGAACTGGAGTGGATCACCGGTCGCGACCAGGCCGAGGCCGCCTGGGAGGCCGTCGACACCGCCGGGGCGACGCTCGCGACCGACTGGGCGTACTCGGTCCGGGGCGACGCCGACCGGCTCCGGCGCCTGTTCGAGAACTGCTTCCGCAACGCCGTCGAGCACGGCGGCGACGACGTGACCGTCCGCGTCGGGACGCTCCCGGAGAGCGACCCCGGATTCTACGTCGAAGACAACGGGGCCGGAATCCCCGAGGACGTGCGCGACCGGGTGTTCGAGCGCGGCGTGACGGGCGAGGACGGCGGCACCGGCTTCGGCCTCCCCATCGTCGCCGAGATCGCCGACGCCCACGGGTGGGACGTGCGCGCGACCGAGAGCGAGGCCGGCGGCGCCCGCTTCGAGTTCACCGGCGTCACCCGCGGCGACGAACTGGCGGAGTAGCGCCGCCGGCTCCCCGGGACGGCTCCCGGCCGCCCCCGAGAAAGTATATCACGCCGATAGACGATTCGCTGACACGATGGCGGACGACGACGCGAGATCCGGGGAGGAACCGGCCGGCGAGGACCGGGCGAACGACCGGACGGGCCAGGCGGACGACCGGAACGACGGAGACGAACCGAACGGCGAGGAACGGAGTCAGGCGGACGACCGGAACGGGAACGCCGACCGGCCGCCCGACGGTCCGCCGGCGCGGGACACCTACGACGACCTCGCGCCGGGGTACGAGGACATCACGGGCGCGGCGATCCGCGAGCACTACGAGTGGCCGGCGGTCCGGGAGCTGTTGCCGGCGCTTGAGGGGGTGAGGGTCCTCGACGCTGCCTGCGGCGACGGGTTCTACACCGAGCGGCTGATCGATTCGGGCGCCGACGCCGTCGGCGTCGACGCCAGCCCCGAGATGGTCGCCCGGGCGCGCGAGCGGTTCGGCGACTCTGACACCGGAGTACCGGTCCACGAGGCCGACCTGACCGCGGGGCTGCCCTTCCTCGACGACGGGAGCTTCGACCTGGTCCTCTGTCAGCTCGCGCTGGAGCACGTCGCGGACTGGCCGTCGGTCTTCGAGGCGTTCGCTCGCGTCCTCCGCCCCGGCGGGCGCGTCGTCGTCTCGACGAGCCACCCCGTCCGCGACTACGTCGACGCCGAGTACGGCGCGCGCGAGCACGTGCTCGCCGACGGCGCGACCTACGGGCGGGTCGAGCGCGCGGACCGCGACTGGGGCGACGAGGAGCCGTTCGTCGTCCCGTTCTACCGGCGCCCGCTGCAGGCGGTGTTCGAGCCCGCGACCGACGCCGGCCTGCTCGTCGAGCGGGTCCTCGAACCGGGCGTCACCGACGCCTTCGCGGAGCGAGAACCCGACCGCATCGAGCCGTTCGTCGACGGACCGCCCAACTTCCTCTGTCTGCGGTTCCTGAAACCCGCCGACCGCGGCTGAGTCCCCGGTCGCCGACCTCCGCCGTGCCAGTCGTTGACGGGCGACGGAAACGGCTTTCGGCCGCCGCCGAGAACGTCGGGCGAGCCATGCCCCAGCCCCTCCACCTCGTCGACGTGTTCGCCCGCGAGCGCTACGCCGGCAACCAGCTCGCGGTCGTCACCGACGCCGCCGACCTCGACGACGACGAGATGCAGCGATTCGCCGCCGAGATCGGCTTCTCCGAGACGACCTACGTCGAGACCGACGCCGCGTCCGGCCCGTCGTCCGGCGACGGCGACCCCGACACGTGGCCGGTCCGGATCTTCACGCCCGAGGCGGAGATCCCCTTCGCCGGCCACCCGACGCTCGGGACCGCCCACGCCATCCGCGAGCACCTCGCCGACGGCCGGCCCGACGAGGTGGTCCTCGACCTGGACGTGGGCAGGGTGCCCGTCGAGGTCCGCGAGCGCGACGGCCGCGAGACGCTGTGGATGACCCAGCAGCCGCCGACGTTCGGCGACCGACTCGCTCACGAGGACCTGGCGGCCGTACTCGGGCTCGACGCGGCCGACATCGACCGCGAGTTCCCGGTCCAGGTCGTCTCGACCGGACTCCCGACGACCGTCGCCCCGCTGACCGACCGCACGGCTCTGGAGTCGATCGGCGTGGACCGGGCCGCCTACGACGCCGTCACCGGCGACCGCGAGGCGAAGAACGTCCTCGCCGTCTGCCCCGATCCGCGGCGCGACGACACCGACCTCGCCGTCCGGGTGTTCGCGCCCCACTACGGCGTCCCCGAGGACCCCGCGACGGGCTCGTCGAACGGCTGCCTCGCGGCGTATCTCCACCGCCACGGCTATCTCGGCACCGGTCCCGTCGACGTGCGCGTCGAACAGGGCTACGAGATGGGACGGCCGTCGCTGCTCGACCTCCGCGCCCGCGAGAGCGCCGACGCCGGGAGCATCGTCGTCGAGGTCGGCGGCACGGTCCGGCCGGTCGCCCGGGGCAACCTGGTCTGACCGCCCGGCTCCGCTCCCGCCGCGAACCTACGCCTCCGGCGCCCGCTCGCCGTCGGCGCCGACGACCTCGCCGTCGTCCAGGCCGAGCCACTCGACGCTCGCCCGCCAGAGGGCCCGCTGGGCGTCGCGGTCGTAGGTCGCCTCGGCCGACCGGACGGCCTCGCAGTCGTCGAAGTACTCGCCGGAGACGCCGGTCACGTCGGGGGCGGTGGCGAGGTACGTCCCCGTCTCGGCGGACTCGGCGGCGGTGTCGACGCGTCCGGTCAGCCGCCCGACGACGCCGAACAGCTTCCAGCCGAGCTCGGCGAGCGACGACCCGTCGCGCGACAGCCCCGTCGACGGCGACACGCCCGGGTGACAGCAGGTCGCCGTCACGCCCGCCGGGAGCCGCCGGGCGAGTTCGTACGTGAACAGGACGTTCGCGAGCTTCGAGTGGGCGTAGGCGGCGACGCCGCTCGGCCCCTCGTCGCCGGTCGCGGCCCCGATACCCGGCTCCGCCCGCCGGTGCAGGTCCGAGGAGACCGTCACGACGCGGGCGGGGTCGGCGGTCGGGTCGGCCTCTCCCCGGGCTCGTTCCCCCTCACCGCCTCGCTCCTCGGCCCGGCGCTCGCCCGTCGCGGCGAGGCGATCGGCCAGCAGATTCGTCAGCAGGAAGGTGGCGAGGTGGTTGACGGCGACGGTCATCTCGACCCCCTCGTCGCCCCCCGGCACGTCGACGAGGCGGCGCTCGCCCTGCCAGGTGCCGGCGTTGTTGACGAGGCAGTCCAGCCGGTCGAAGTCCGACCGCACGGCGTCGGCCAGTTGCCGTACCTCGTCGAAGTCGGTGTAGTCCGCCGCGTAGAAGGCGTGGCCCTCGCCGGGGAGGTCGGCGACCAGTTCCTCGCCCGCCGCGCGGTCGCGGCCGTGGACGAGGACCGTCGCCCCGGTCGCAGCGAGGTTGCGCGCCGTCGCCGCGCCGATGCCGCTCGTCGACCCCGTCACGAGCGCGACGTGTCCCTCGCCGAGCACCGAGTCGTCGTCGGCTCCGCCTGTCATGGCGTGGCGTTCGGCCCGGACCGAGTTAACGCCCCGGGGCGTCGACGTGGTGGACTCGGCGTCGACTCCGACCCCGCTCGCCTCGCGTCCGTTCGCACGGCCGGGCCGCGGATTCCCGGGGGACACGCCGCCCGCTCCGGGCTGGGCGGTCCGGCTGTCCGGCGGGCCGACCGTCACTGCGGTCACAGCCGCTTCAGCGCGAACCACCCGCCGGCGAGGACGAAGACGGCACCGAACCCGGCGGCCAGCAGCGGCGTGTTCGTCGTCTTGTTCTTCAGGAACGCGTCGCCCGGCCGGTCGGGCACGACGTAGGCGGTGACCGTCGCCCCCGCCTCGTACTCGGCGACGACGGACCTGGCGGCCGACTCCGTGTCGTAGGTCGGCGATATCGACGCGGGGAAGACGCTGGTACTCTCGTAGGTCCGCCCGTCGTACTCGTAGCTGAACCGGACCGTCGGCTCGTGGTCGACGCCGCGCCTCGCCGAGACGGTCTCGACGCCGACTTCCTCGACTGTCGCGTCCACCTCGACGGCGTCGCGCACCGCCTCGGACTGCTGGACGTAGTCGTAGCCGCCGTAGCCGGTGACCGCGAGGCCGACGAGCACCATGAGCAGCGCCCCGCGCAGCGACTCCGGCCCGTCGATCGAGAGCCCCGAGTCGTCGCTCATGCCGGGGCCTCCCGGGACGGGGGCGTGGCCGCGGGGACCGTCGTTGCGGGCGTGTTTCCGGGTATCGGGCACGGGGCCCGCCCCGTTCCGCTCACACCGTTCGGGGACCGTTGGAGGGTCATCGTCCCCGGAAGGTCGGCGCGCTCGCCCAAAACCCCTCCCGTTACCCCGGTGGCTGTTTGTGTTACCCGGTGGCACGCGACCGTCAACACTCTTTACAGCGCGCCCGGAACCGGAGGTTATGGACCCAGTCAGCGCGGCGGTCGACGACGCCGCCGGCGGCGGACCGACAACGTATAAACCGACGGGGACCCTCACCGGGAGGTACGACCCATGAGCGAGCGCCCCGAGATGTTCCAGGGCGTCGACGAACTCTGGATGGACGGCGAGTTCGTCGACTTCGACGACGCACAGATCCACGTCCTCACCCACGGCCTCCACTACGGCTCGGGGGTCTTCGAGGGCGTCCGCTGCTACGACACGGTCGACGGCCCCGCCATCTTCCGCTGGGAGGAACACCTCGAACGGTTCTACGACTCGGGGAAACCCTACGACCTGGAGATCCCCTTCGAGCGCGAGGAGCTCACCGAGGCCACCGTCGAACTCATCCAGCGGGAAGGCCTCGAATCGTGTTACATCCGGCCGATCGCCTTCTACGGCTACAATTCGCTGGGCGTGAGCCCGGGCGACTGCCCGACGCGGGTCGCCATCGGCGCCTGGCCGTGGGGCGCCTACCTCGGCGAGGACGCCCTGGAGAACGGCGTCGACGTGATGGTCTCCTCCTGGCGCAAGCACGCCTCCAGCCAGATCCCGACCAACGCCAAGACCACCGGTCTCTACGTCAACTCCATGCTCGCCACCGAGGAGGCGAAGGGCAACGGCTACACCGAGGCCATCGTCCTCAACAAGGAGGGCAACGTCGCCGAGGGCCCCGGCGAGAACCTCTTTCTCGTCCGCGACGGCGAGATCTACACCCCCGGCCTCGCCGAGTCCATCCTCGACGGGATCACCCGCCGCACCGCCATCGAACTCGCCCGCGACCTGGGCTACACCGTCCACGACGAGGCGACCATCTCCCGCGGGGAGCTGTACACCGCCGACGAACTGTTCTTCACCGGCACCGCCGCGGAGGTCACGCCCATCCGCAGCGTCGACGACAACGTCGTCGGCGAGGGAACGAAGGGCCCGGTCACCGACGAGATCCAGTCCGAGTTCTTCGACCTCGTCGAGGGCCGGCTGGACGGCTACGACGACTGGTTCACCTACGTCTGAGCGTCGGCCCTGGATCCGGCCGGAGAGCGCGTTTCGACCGTGGACGCGCCGGTTTCGGCGCGCGGTGGGTAAACAATTAGGGGTAACGGTCAGGGGCGTTTGCCTCCGATGTCGGGGTAGATGCAACAGACGAGCACCACCGGGAGTCACGGCTGGCGCGTACGGGACTGCGAGGACGGGACACGCGCGGAGGTGGGTCGCCGATGCCCCTGACCACGCGCCTCCGGTCCGTGCTGAGCGACGCCCGCGAGCGCGCCGGGAGCGACGACGCCACGACGACCGACGGCCTGGGCGACGGGGAGTCGACGGCGGACCCGGCGACGGGACTGTTCGAGTGCCCCGCCTGCGGGAACGTCTACGTCGCCGAGGAGAAGTCGACCTGTTCGTCCTGCGACGAGCCCGTCGAGGAGGTCTCCGCGACGCTCTCGCGGGAGTAACCGGTTCCGGACCGCCGAGCGGCCGGTCGACCACCGCGGGCGGTGACCGCCGGTCAGTTCTGCTCGCCGTCCGATCCGAACGGGTCGCTCCGCTCCGGGATTTCACCGGTCGAGTTCGCCGAATCCACCGTGTCCGACGAGTCGTCACCTGCGCTCGCCGGATCGTCGACCGGCTGGTCCCGGCCACCGGACCGGCGGTCCGACCCCTCGGCCATCCGCGCCTCGACGCGTTCGAGCGCCTCGCGGGTCGCCCGCAGCTCCGCGACGAGTTCCTCGAGCTGGTCGGCGCTCGCCGCTTGCCGGTCGGCCGGCCGGTCGCCGCCGCCGGTGCCGTCGCG
Organism: Halosimplex halobium; assembly: GCF_051414055.1. NCBI lineage: Archaea > Methanobacteriati > Methanobacteriota > Halobacteria > Halobacteriales > Haloarculaceae > Halosimplex > Halosimplex halobium. The sequence continues at coordinate 53,052 of NZ_JBLKNX010000006.1, read as the reverse complement.
GCCGCCGCCCCCGCCGGCCTCCCGCTGGACGCGGGAGATTTCCTCTCGCACGTCGCGGGCGTCCTCCACGTCGTCGAAGGAGATGTCTGCGCCGGAGCTGCCGGCGGTGCTGATCTCGATGGTCCCGAAGCCGAGCTGTTTGCCCCAGAACGACTGGGTGAACTCCGTGTTCTGGATGCGGTCGAGGTCGACGCTCTCGATGTTGGTGCTGAGGATCCCCCGCTTGACGTACAGCGAGCGGGTGGTCACCACGTAGTCGGTGTGTTTGATCCCCAGGTACGACAGCGGCGAGAACAGGAGGATCAGGACCCCGATCAGGACGGGGATCAGGACCACGCCGGTCACGAGCGTGCCGACCATCCGAAGTTTGGTCGGCTCGCCGACCCAGACGACCTCCTCGCCGGGCTCCAGGGAGAGCCACTCCGAGACCTCCGAGTCGGCCGCCGCCGCGGCGCGGTCGGTCAGCGAATCGCCCGATCCCCCCTCGTCCGTCGTCGAGTCGCTCGATTCGCTCCCACCGCCCGTCGGGTCACTGCCGCTCATGCTCGCTCCTCCATGCGCTCGGCGACGGCGCGGAGTCGCCTGGCCTCCTCCAGCAGCGTCTCGACGGTCGCGTCGTCGAGCGCGCCCGCGGCAGGGGCCCGGTCGCCACCGTCCCCGTCGTCACGCTCGCCCGCGGCCCGGACCTGTTCCTGCAGCGCGTCGCGGAACGCCTCGGGGTCGTCGAGATCGGAGACCGTCAGGTCCGCGCCGCCGCTGCCGGCCGTCGAGACGGCGACGGTCCCGTAGTCGAAGAGGTTGCCCCGCCAGTCCTTGCGCAGCGTCGTGTTCTGCACGCGGTCGACGCCGACGCTCGTGACCGTCTCCGAGAGCACGCCCGCCTTCCGGTAGATCCGCCGGTTCGTCAGCACGTAGTCCGTGTGTTCGACCTTCAGGTAGGCCCACCCGGCCGAGGCGATCTGCGAGGCGGCGATCAGCGCCGCGATCCCCCACACGGCCAGTCCCGGGTTCACCGGCGGGTCGCCGGGCCAGTAGGGGATCCGCGTGGTGACGTAGGCCGCACCGCCGACGGCGAGCAGCGCCACCGCGATCCCCCCGGCGACCGTGCCGGCGATCCGCCAGACTCGCGGCTGCCCGGTCCAGACGACCGCCTCGTCCGGGTCCAGCGAGAGCCACTCGTGTTCGGCTGTCATATCGCGTGAGTGGTACGGTCGCCGAGATAAAACTACGGGACCGTCCGCTCCGGTGGGCCTTCGCTGCGAGCGGGCGTCACGCACCCGCGACCTGTGCGGACAGTCGCAGTCGGTCGCCCTCCGATATCGAGACGTCCAGATACTCCTCGGCGACGCCCCCGCCGGAGGCTTCGTACAGTCCGATCCACCCCCGGGCGGTGTGGTCCCCGCCCTCGATCCGGACCCGGACGAAAAAGGCGCCCGGCTCCCGCAGGAACTCCGAGACGACGGTGCGGTCGTCGGACGTGACCCGATACTCCCCGCTCCGTTCCCGGAGCGGCGTCGCCGCCGGCGCCGCTGCCGTGCGCTCCGGGGGAACGGCGTCGTCGTCGGTGCTCGTCTTCTCGGCCGTTACCGCGACCGTGTGGGCCTCCGAGTCCGTGTTCCGGATCAGCAGATCACCCGCGACCGGCCCGTCGTCGCCGCTCGTCACACAGCCGGCGACAACGCCACCGCCGCACACGACGCCGACCGTCCGGAGGACTCCTCGTCTGCTCGACCCGTCCACCATACACGGCGTGGGTAGCCCCCGTGGCAAGTGCTTTCCGCTGACAGTTCGGTCCGGTCGGTTCGTGTTGCGAGTGTATCGGTTGTTTCTGTTTGTGGTGTCGTGAAACGAAGTCGTGTCGGGGAGACCGCACTCGACGATGAGCACTGAACCCCTTCGGCGTGCTTGCTCTGAAATGGATCGGTCGCAATCGACAGCGAGCGCTGAAAGCCCTCGACGCGCTCGCGGTCGCTGAGGCGTGATATCCGCGCTCTCCGCACCGCCCGCTCACGGCAAAACCGTTCGCTTCGAGGCGCACAGCGCCTCGCACCGCGCGGATAGTGCCCGCTCAGCCGACCAGGCAAGCGCGAGCGCGCCTCGCCCTTTCAGTCCACCGGGAGAGCAAGCTCTCCCGAGCCTGCGCTCACACGTTCGCGCGGACACCAGGGACCGCCCCGCACAGCAACCGCGCCGCACCCGCCCCGCACGGCACCGCAACGGGCCACGTACCTCCCCAGCCGATTCGCTCCTATCGTCGCTCATCCCTCGCGCGACTACGGTCGCGCGCATGAACGCGCGCTCCAGCGCACGCCGACCGCACCGCGACCGCTCACCGCAACAGCCTCCGCCCGCACCGAACGCCATCGACAGTCCAGTACACCGTTCGGCCGCCGGATCGGGCGACCGGTTCCGGCACCCGCGCCGCCGGATCGGGCGACCGGTTCCGGCACCCGCAACTTTTTGCGACGCCCGCGCGCCCCACGTGTATGCGATTCACCGGTCCCGCCGACGCGAACGCGGTCGAGTTCGACCCGGAGACGGCCGAACTCGCCGTCGAGCGCGACGGCACGACGCTCGTGGCGCCCTCCGAACTGCCCGTCGGGAAGCTCGCCCGCCAGCTCCACGGCGTCGACTGGACCGGCGCGGCGGTGTCCGTCGGCGGTCCCACGGAAGTCGCCGACGAGTACGCCCTCCCCAAGGGGAAGGCCCGCGAACGGAGCCACCGCGCAGTCGAGCGGACGGTCACCTACGACCACCCCGACGCCGACGGCGTCGTCGCGGTGGACCTGCGCGCCGCCGCCGAGGGCGTGGCCTTCCGGTTCCGCGCCACCGGGACAGCGATGCAACGGCACACCGGCGACGAGGCGACGCTCTCGCTGCCCCGGGATACGGTCTCGTGGCTGACCCCCTTCGACGAGGCCCACGAGGCCAGCGCCCGCCAGCAACCCATCGTCGAGACCGACGGGGAGTACTGCGCGCCCGGCCTCTTCCGGGTGGACGACGAGTGGCTCCTGCTCGCCGAGGCCGGCGCCGACGGCGACTACGCCGCGGCCCGCCTCGTCGCCGAGGAGTCGGGGATCACCTTCGGCCTCCCGCAGACTCAGATGAACGCCCACTTCCCGCTTGAGACGCCGTGGCGCGTCGCGATCACGGGCGACCTGGCCGACATCGTCGAGTCGACACTGGTGACCGATCTGGCGGGTCCCACCGAGTACGACGACGAGTGGGTCGAGCCCGGCCGCGTCGCCTGGTCGTGGTGGTCCGAGTCCGACAGCCCGGACGACTTCGAGCGCCAGCGCGAGTACGTCGACTACGCCGCCGACCGTGGCTGGGAGTACGTCCTCGTCGACGCCGGGTGGCCCCGCCGCCGGTCGGAGATGCCCGACCTGGTCGACTACGCGGCGGAGCGAGGGGTCGACATCGTCCTCTGGACCCACTGGACGGACGTGAACACCGAGTCCAAGCGCGCCGAGCGCCTGCCGACCTGGGCCGAGTGGGGCGCCGCGGGCATCAAGGTCGACTTCATGGACGCCGACGACCAGGGTCGGATGCAGTTCTACGACGACCTCGCCGAAGCGGCCGCCGAGCACGAACTCCTCGTGAACTTCCACGGCTCCGTGGTTCCGACGGGCCTCCAGCGGCGCTACCCCCACGTCATGACCTACGAGGGCGTGATGGGCGCCGAGTACTACAAGTGGTCCACCGTCACACCGGAGCACAACTGCACGCTCCCCTTTACCCGCAACGTCGTCGGCCCGATGGACTACACCCCCGTCACGTTCTCCGCCGACGCCGCCCACACGACGCCAGGTCACGAACTCGCCCTGTCGGTCGTCTTCGAGTCGCCGCTCCAGCATTTCGCCGATTCCATCGACGAGTACGCCGCTCGACCCGAAGCCGAGGGGTTCCTGGGACGCGTCCCTGCGGCCTGGGAGGAGACCCGCTTCGTCGGCGGCCACCCCGGCGTCGAGGCGACCGTCGCCCGCCGCGCCCGCGACGACGGCGACGCGGCCGGCGAGTGGTTCCTCGGTTCCATCACCGCCGGTCCCCAGCGGATCGTCACCGTCGACTGCTCGTTCCTCGCGAGCGGCGACGCCGACCCGGACGAGGAGTGGACCGCCCACGTCGTCCGGGACGAAGCCGACGGGACGCTCGAATCTGAGACGTGGACGGTCTCGGGCGACGAGGCCCTCGATGTCGTGGTCCCCGAGAACGGCGGGTTCGCGGCACGGTTCGAGCGGTAGGCGACCCGGTCACAGCCACTCGCGCCCGGTCTTCTGTAGCCCGTCGACTTCCGCGTGCGGATAGACGTCGGCCATCGCGTCGATTATCTCGACGAGTTCCCTCACCGAGACCGACTCGTCCTCGAAGAACAGGACCGCTCGATACGCCTCGGGGCCGAACCGGGCGATGAAATCGTCGTCGTAGGTCACGATCGTCCGGTCGGTCTCGACGGAGTAGCGGGCGAGGGCCTGGTCGGCGGACCCCTTGCCGAGTTCCGGGACCGAATCGACGTGCTCCGCGTCGTGGCCCGCTCCGGCGAGGCGGTCGGTCGCCTCGTTCTCGATGTTCTCGTCGAGCAGCAGTCGGTACCCCACGGCTACTCGTCGGGCGGCGTGAGCGTCGTCCGCTCCTCGGCCTCGGCGATCCGCTCCTCGCGCCGTTTCTCGACGGCGTCCATCTCGTCGGGGTTGCGGTGGTAGTAGGCGAGCGCCGCGTACACGTCCGCCAGCGAGAGGTCGTATCGGTCCGCGACCGACGCTGGCGAGAGACCGCGGGTCTCGACCTGTTCCCGGAGGAACCGGACGGTCAGCCGCGACCCCTCCACGTGGGGCTCGTCGTGGATCTCGGAGTCCTCACCGGGGACGATACCGCTCACCTGTTCGGTCGCCATCTGGTTCGAAATTGGGCAGTTTCGGATTTAAACCTTCGCTGACAACGGACGCCGCCCTCCGGATCGGTGCCCTCCCGTTCGCTGGCAGGTCGGTGGTCGGATCGGCCGTGGCGGCCCAGCTGAATCGTTACCCCCGGAGATTCGTGACCTGCATCACCGCTTCGAGCGCGTCCGTCTCGAAACCGCCGTCGGCGACGACCAGTTCGTCCCCGGTCGATCGAGCGGTCGCGGCGATCAGTAGGTCCGCCGTCGCCAGCCGGTCACCATCGTCGATCAGTTCGTCCTGCAGCCGAGCCGCCTCGATGGCGATCGATTCGTTCAGATCGATCGCCTGCACGCCGGCGAAATCCTGCCGGATCGCGACGATGTCCGTGTCGCCGCTCCCGAGACGGCCGTTGATCACCTCGAAGACGCAGATCGTCGACGTGAGCCAGGGTTCGCGGCCCTCGATGCACTCCCGAACGCGCTCGTCGCCGCGAAGATACTGGATGATAGTCGACGTATCGAGAAACGTCATCGCTCGGGGCGCTCCCGCCCGTCACGGAGGTGTTTCATCGCCTCGTCCGCTTCCTCGTCGTCCCAGGCGCCGAACGTCATCGGGTCCCGGTCGCTCGTGATCCGCTGGAGAAACTCGTCCCACGTCTCGTCGTCCCGCTTCAGGGCGTCGAGTCGCTCCTTGGTCTCCTCGTCGACCGGTATCGATGTCCGGCTCACGTGAATTTATCGTTCAAAAACCTTCGCTGCCCGGGGGACGGGCGCGGTCGACGCCTGGGTACCGTTCCCATCGATCCAGGCAGTTGATACACCGTCCGCTCGCACCCACGGGCGATGACGGGAACGTTCGTCGTGCTGGAGGGGACGGCGGGAGCGGGGAAATCCACGCTCCTGGACGGGCTCGCCGAGGAGCTGCGCGACCGCGGCGAGTCGGTCACGACCGCCGGGGAGTTGGCTGACGCCGAGGTATTCACCTAATTCGAGGTGGAGGCCCCACCCTCAAGGAGCGTCGGGCTTCCGGCCCCGGCGGAAGCACAAGCGAGTAGGGCGGGGAGGAAACCGATCCGGTACTAATCAGCCGCCAGACTAGTGCCTGCTAACTCCCAAGCATTAAGTAACTACAAGCAGATATATGAAAATATCGTGGAGTGCCGTCGAACTGCCGTTATCAAGCTCGACACGCCCGAAGGCGCGGATGCACATCTTCGAGAGACTGTCGAGCAATTCAAATACTGTGCTAACACTGCGAGCGAGTGGTGCTGGCACGGTGACGACGGCTACCACGTCACATCCAAGGCGAAGGCCGACGATGCGCTGTACGACCAACTCCGCGAGGACACGGAGTTGACCGCGAATCTCGTCCAGAAAGGGATTCATCAGGCTGTCGAATCCATCAAAAGCGGTGTCGAACGGCTCAAAAACGACCAAGAGACGTCCCGTCCGACGTTCTCCGCAGATACCGCTATCTACGACAAGCGAAGTGCCACGTTCCACCGTGACCACGTGTCGCTGTCAACCCCGGACGGACGAATCGAGTGCGACTACATTCTGCCCGACGATGCCGAGACACCGCCGACGAAGTACGTCGCGGACGAGGATTACGAGTTTCGGCGGGCGACACTCCATCGACGTGACGGCGACTGGTATCTCCACGCGTCGATGCTCAAAGAGGACGACGATACTGACACCACCACCGAGCACAGAACAGTCCTCGGTGTGGACCTCGGTGTGAACCAGCTCGCGGTCGCTTCGACCGGACGGTTCTGGTCGGCAGACGAGTTCAACCACTGGAAACGAGAGTACGAGAAACGACGTGGCGACCTCCAACAGTGTGGGACACGAGCCGCCCACGACGCGATAGCAGGCGTCGAGCGCAAAGAGGACGGACGCTTCGAGATGTTCCTGCATCGTGTCGCCAACGAGATCGTCGCCGAAGCCGCCGAACACGACTGTTCGCACATCGTGTTCGAGGACTTGACGGACATTCGTGAGAACGTCCCACAGGCGTCGTGGCACCATCTCTGGGCATTCCGTCGGCTCTACGAGTATGTCGAATATAAAGCCAGAGAGCAGGATGTCGAAGCCGTCCAAGTAGATCCACGGAACACCTCGAAGCGATGTTCGACCTGTGGGTTTACCCACGACGACAACCGCAACGGCGAGGACTTCGAGTGTCAGGACTGTGGCTACCAGAACCACGCCGACTACAACGCTTCCAAGAACATCGGCCTGCAGTATCTCCGGCGTCGGCAAAACGCAGACGACGGAGGCGCACCCGTAGACGTGCGCTTGAATCGCGGGACGCTGAACGTGAGTGGAGAGTACAATCTTCCCGCCGCATCCGAGGCGTAGAACGGGAGTCCACGCGAAAGCCCTCCCCTCAACGAGCGAGCGGGGCCATTGCCCCCGAGCGAAGTAGGGGAGGGTAGTTTACCGCCGTCGCAGAAATTGCCGCCGAAATTCCACGATAACGGAGGATCTCCGCCCGGAGATGGACACAGTTATTCCGGGAGGCGTGTAACGGCACGTCACCAGCTATGCGTCACGCACACACGATGCGGGTGATCCGATGCGGGTCGTAGTGAAGTTCGGGGGCACGAGCCTCGGCAACGGCCAGCGCGTCACGCGCGCGGCCGACTCCATCGCCGAGGCCATCGAGGCCGGCCACGAGGTTGCCGTCGTCGCTTCGGCGATGGGGTCGACGACCGACGACCTCCTCGACGACATCAACTACGAGGCCGAGGACGCCGACCGCGCGGAGATCGTCAGCATGGGCGAGCGCACCTCCGTCCGGATGCTCAAGGGGGCGCTCGCGGCGCGGGGCATCGACGCCGACTTCTTCGAGCCCGGCAGCGAGGGCTGGCCGATCATCACCGACGAGTACGGCGAGGTCGACGTCGACGAGACGAAGAAACGCGCCAGCGCGCTCGGGGGCCAGCTCTCCGACGTGGTCCCCGTGATCACCGGCTTCCTCGCCCAGGACCACCAGGGCAACGTCACCACCCTGGGCCGGGGCGGCTCCGACACCTCCGCCGTCATGCTCGGCAAGTTCATGGACGCCGACGAGGTCGTCATCGTCACCGACGTGGAGGGCGTCATGACCGGCGACCCCCGCGTCGTCGAGGGCGCCCGCAACGTCGGCGAGATCACCGTCGACGAACTCCGCTCGCTGTCGTTCCGCGGCGCCGAGGTCGTCGCACCCTCCGCGCTGTCCTACAAGGACGCCGACCTGGGGGTCAGGGTCGTCCACTACCAGCACGACGACCTCCTCACGGGCGGCACCTCCATCGAGGGCGAGTTCCAGAACCTCATCGACCTGCAGGAAGACAGGCTGGCCTGCGTCACCGTCGCCGGCCGCGCCATCCGCAACAGCCCGGGGATCCTGGGCGAACTCGCGACCGCGCTGGGCGACGAGGGGATCAACATCGACGCCAACTCCTCGGGGATGGACTCGATCACCTTCTACGTCAACGCCGAGGACGCCGAGGACGCCGAGGCGCTGCTGCACGACCGGGTCGTCGAGGAGGACGCCCTCTCCAGCGTCACCGTCGAGGACGACATCGCCGTCGTCCGCGTCACCGGCAGCGACCTGCCCAACCAGCCCGGCACCGTCAAGCGCGCCATCGACCCGGTCTCGGAGGCTCACATCCACCTCTACGACGTGATCACCTCCGCCACGTCGGTCTCCGTGTTCGTCCCCTGGGACGACCGCGAGCAGACGCTCGAACTGGTCCAGGACGTGTTCTGAGTAGCACCGCTCGCACGCGTCCGCCCGACCGGTCGGACCCGGTCCCCCGCGGGCGGGCCCGGTGGACGGACCTGCCCGTCACCGCCCGGAGACACCCACCGTCGAACGTTCCTGTCGGATGGGAAATAAGTCCACCCCGTACGGAGCGCGGATATGCGCTCGTACGCCACGCGGACGGCGAGACCCGTCGACCTGCCCTCGCGCGAAGAGCGCGCGGCGGCGCTCGAAGCGGCCGGCTACAACCTGTTCGGCGTCGACGCCGACCGGGTGTTCGTCGATCTGTTGACCGACAGCGGCACCGGGACGATGAGCGACGCCCAGTGGGCCGCCCTCCTCCGGGGCGACGAGTCCTACGCGGGCTCGACCTCCTTCCGGCGGCTCCGCGAGGCCGTCGACGAGGTGATGGGCTTCGACCGCGTCGTCCCCGCTCACCAGGGCCGCGGCGCCGAGAACGTCCTCTACGGAGCGATCGTCGACGAGGGCGACCACGTCCTCAACAACACCCACTTCGACACGACGCGCGCCCACGTCGCCGCCAACGGCGGGGAGGCCGTCGACTGTCCCGTCCCCGCGGCGGGCGACCCCGACGCCGAGGCCCCGTTCAAGGGGAACTTCGACGTGGACGCTGGCCGCGCGTACGTCGACGACGTGGGCGCGGAGAACGTGCCGGTCGTCGTCCTCACGGTCACGAACAACTCCGCGGCCGGCCAGCCGGTCAGCGTCGCGAACACCCGCGAGGTCGCCGCCTTCGCCGAGGAGATCGACGCCACCTTCGTGATCGACGCCTGCCGGTTCGCCGAGAACGCCCGCTTCGTCACCGAGCGGGAGACCGAGTTCGACGACGCGACGGCCGCCGAGGTCGCCAGCGAGCAACTGGGTTACGCCGACGCGGTCGTGATGAGCGCCAAGAAGGACGGCCTCGCCAACACCGGCGGCTTCGTCGCCATCGGCGAGGGGCACGACGACCTCTTCGAGCGGGCGAAACAGCGGGCGATCCTCTACGAGGGGTTCCCGACCTACGGCGGGCTGGCGGGAAGAGATATGGAGGCGATGGCCGTCGGCCTGCGGGAGGCGGTCGACGACGACTACCTCGCCCACCGCGTCGGCCAGGTCGCCGAACTCGGCGCGGAGCTCGCGGCGGCGGGGCTCCCGGTCTACGAACCCGTCGGCGGCCACGCCGTCTACGTCGACGCCGGCGCGCTGCTGGATCACATTCCCCCGTCGGAATTTCCGGGTCAGGCGCTCGCGTGCGAGCTGTACCTGGAGGGTGGCGTCCGAACCGTGGAACTCGGAAGTTTCGCGTTCCCGGAGACCGACCGCCCCGAGTACGTCCGCTTCGCCGTCCCCCGCCGCACCTACCACCGCGAGCACTTCGAGCACGTCGGCGAGACGGCCGCCGCCGTCGCCGACCGGACCGACGACCTGACCGGATTCGAGGTGGTCGACGAACCCCCGATGGCAGAGTTGCGCCACTTCTCGGCGGACCTGCGGCCGCTGGACGCCTGAATGCGGACGGCCCTGGGCAGAAAGTGGCGGGCTGATCTGAGCGATGGGCCGTGTTCAGTACAGGCGTAGCGGTCGCAGTGAACGGCTTCGGTGCGGTCGGCGTGCGCTGTCGCGCGCTCTCGTGCGCGCGACGGAACCGCGCGAGGGATGAGAGAGTGAGTGCAACGAACGAGCGAATCGGCTGGGGAGGTTCGTGGCTGTCTGCGGTGCTGTGCGGTCGCGGTCCCTGGTGTCCGCGCGAACGTGTGAGCGCGGGCTCGGGAGAGCTTGCTCTCCCGGTGGACTGAAAGGGCGAGGCGCGCTCGCGTGCAGTTCAGTCGCCTGAGCGACCCCTACCCGAAGCGGCCTCCGGCCGCGAGGGTATGTCGCTCAGCGACCGCGAGCGTGCCGAGGGCTTTCAACGTCTGCTGTCAAGTGTTGTCGAGTCGATTCAGAACGAGCGTGCCGAGGGCTTTCAACGTCTGCTGTCGAGTGTTGTCGAGTCGATTCAGAACGAGCGTGCCGAGGGCTTTCGGCGCACACCGCCGAGTGCGGTCGATCCGGCTGCAAGCGACCGTGTCGAAACAGCACAGACGGCCCGCGCTACAGTTCGACCGTATCGAGCGAGTCCGAGATCTCAGAGACGTGCTCGTTGAAGGCGTCGACGAACCCCGCGAAGTCGTCGGCGTGGGCGCGCAGGTCCTTCGGGGCGGGCGGCTGGTACTGCGAGAGGAGATACACGCCGCCCTCGCCGCCGACGCGGAGGTAGCTGGCCCGGCCCTCCTCCCACTTGAGTTCCCAGCGCGAACTCCCGACGCGGGCCGAGAACGTCCCGTAGTCGTTGCCCTCGACGCGGTTGAGTTGCTGGGCCATCCCGTCACAGGCCTCGCGCATCCGCGAGAGGATGCGCTCGCGCGCCTCCACGACCGAGTCGACGGACTCGATCTCGGGGAGGTCGTCGGCGGCGTCGTCGAGGACGCCGTCGAGCGAGCGGACGTACTCGTTGAACGACTCGACGAACGCGTCGTAGTCGGCCATCGCCGCGGCGAGGTCCTCGGGGTCGGGGGGTTGCTGGGTCGAGACGACGTAGACGTCGGCGCCGCGACCCTCGAAGCGCAGATACTGCACGTCACCGGCCTCGTACTTGAGCGTCCAGGTGCCGCGGTCGGTGTCGAACTCCCGCTGACCGTAGTCGCCGCCCTGGAGGCGGGCGAGTTCGCGCGCGATCCGGCCGGCGTGGTCGGTGACTTCGGCGACCACCTCGTCCCGGCGGTCGGCGGCCGCGTCGGCGCCGACGACGTCCGCGTCGAGCCCTGCTGTCATCGACGGATCCACGCGGGCGAGCGGCATAACACCCGCGTTCCCGCCGCGGGCGGCGGCGGTCGACCGGTCGGCGACTGGCCCATATCGACACCTACTTTCGCGCCTGGGGCCGACGAACGGGCATGTACGTCGGACGCTTCGTCGTCGTCGCACCGGAGGTGGGCGCCTACCGCGTCTCCTCGCGTTCGTTCCCCAACAGGAAAGCGACCGGCCGCGAGCCGGGCACCGTCACCGTCGGCCCCACCCCCGACGCCCCCGAGACGGACAACCCCTACGTCGAGTACAACTGCCTGCGGCTGACCGACCGCGGCGCCGTGGTCGGCAACGGCTCGCACGTCGACCCCACCGCCGAGAAGCTGGCGCTGGGCTACCCCGCCCGCGACGCCCTCGCCGAGCCGCTGCTGGCGCTGGACTTCGAGAAGGACGACTACGACACGCCCCGCGTGGCGGGGATCGTCGGCGTCGACGCCGCCGACCCGAGCACGAACGCCGACGGGCCGGGCGCGGTGATCGGGACCGTCCGCCGCGACGCGCTGCTGGTCGAGGAAGTGACGGAGCCGACGCTGGTCGCCACCTACGAGAAGGACAGTCCCGAGCCGGTCGACTTCGCGGCGACCGACGCCGCCGCGGCCGCCAGCGAGGCCTACGGGATGGACCTCGAACACGAGGTCTGCGCGGTCGGCGTCTCCGGCGACAGCGTCGCCGGCTTCGAGACGGCCATCTTCAACGGCGAGGAGTAGCCGCCGCCCCGACCGGGCGGCGCCGTCTCCCCGAGGCGCGTCTGCCGTAGTACTAAGAGCGAGGGGGTCGCAGAGCCGTCCATGAAGGTGGGCGTCATCTCGGACATTCACGGGAACCTCGTGGCGCTGGAGGCGGCGCTGGCGGACATGCCGCCGGTCGACCGGCTCGTCTGCGCGGGCGACGTGGTCGGGTACAACCCCTGGCACGCGGAGTGTACGGCGGCGATCCGCGGCGAGGGCGACCACGGGCTGAGCGACGAGGCGGCCGCGATGTTACCCGACGGCGAGGTGCCGACGGTGATGGGCAACCACGACCGCGCGGTCGCGTTCGACCAGGCCTACGGCTTCAACGACATGGCCGCCGCGGCGGTCGACCACGCCCGCGAGACCTGCAGCGACGACCAGCTCGAGTGGCTCGGCGAGCTCCCCGAGCAGCGGGTCGTCTGCGACGGCCGGATGCGGATCGTCCACGGCCACCCCGACGACCCCGACCACTACACCTATCCCGAGGAGTACGGCCCGGACATGCTCGGCGACGAGGACGTGCTCGTGACCGGCCACACCCACGTCCAGGGCCACGAGTTCTTCGACGAGGGGCTCGTCATGAACCCCGGCGCGGTCGGGCAACCGCGCGACGGCGACCCCCGGGCGGCCTACTCGCTGGTCGACTTCGACAGCCGGGAGATCGAGGCCCGCCGCGTCGAGTACGACGTCGACCGGGTCGTCGACGCCGTCCGCGACGCCGACCTGCCGCTGCGGATCGGGACGCGGCTGCGCTCCGGGCAGTGAGTCGGTCTGTGACGGTGTTCCGTCCGTGATGCTCGTTGAGTAGTGGTTTCTGGTGGGTTTGTCGTGGAATGAAGTTGTTCGAGAGCGACCGCAGTCGACGGTGAGCGTTGAACCCCCTCGGTGCGCTCGCGGTCGCTGAGACGGGATATCCGCGCTCTCCGCATCGCCCGCGCGGATAGTGGCCCGCTCAGGCGACTACATAAACGCGAGCGCGCCTCGCCCGTTCAGTCCACCGGGAGAGCACGCTCTCCCGAGCCCGCGCTCACACGTTCGCGCGGACACCAGGGACAGCACCGCACAGCAACCGCGCCGCACCCGCCCCCAGCGGCACCGCAGACGGCCACAGACCTCCCCAGCCGATTCGCTCGTTCGTTGCACTCACTCTCTCATCCCTCGCGCGGCTACGGTCGCGCGCATGAACGCGCGCTCCAGCGCGCGCCGACCGCACCGCGATGCCCTACATGAAGTCGGCGATGCCGGACTGCTTGTTGGTGTCAGTCCCACCTTTTTCTCCTCGGGTATCCTCGGTCGCTCCGCTCCCTGCGGGTACCGCTCGTCGAAAAACGTGGGCGAAAAAGGCCGGCCGCTCCCGACGGTCGCGGCCGGTGAACCGCCTCCCTGCGGTCGGCGGACTTCGGTCCGCGATGCCCTACATGAAGTCGGCGATGCCGGACTGCTTGTTCGTATCGTCCTCGAAGACGCGGTTGATCGACCGTTCGAGCACTTCGAGCCGCTGTTTCGTGTAGGTGCGGCAGCCGAACTCCTCGGCGACGCGGGTCGCGGTCTCGATGTACTTGTTGACCGACCCCTCGTGGACGGTGAGGTTGACCTGGCCGCCACACTCCCGGCAGTCGCCCGTCAGGGGCATCCGCCGGTACTTCTCGCCGCAGTCCAGACAGCGCACGTCCTGCCGGGAGAACGCCCGCAGGTTCCCGATGAGGTCCGGCAGGAAGTGATACTCGATGATCCGCTCGGCCACGTCCGTCTCGTCGACCGCGCGGATCTTCCGCGAGAGGTCCAGTTGGGCGTCCATCTTCTCCTCCATCGACCCCAGCGTCTTGTACGCCGAGAGGTCGGGACCGGCCGCGATGTCGGTGGTGTCGTGGGTGTGGTCGAAGCCCGTGTACTCCTCGTCGGTACCCAGCGTCGCCTCCGCGATGGTCATGATGTCCTCCACGTCCTCGGGGTCGGCCAACTCGCGGGTCGCCTCGTAGAACTCCCGGGGGTACTCCCGCATGATGTCGACGTTGTGGGCCTCGTCGTCGATCTCCGCCGGGTCGATCCGCGAGGACATGACGAGGGGTGCATCCATCCTCCCCCCCCTCTGGTTCGGCAGGAACTGTCGAGAAAAGTTCAAAAGGCCGTCCATAAGGAGCATCACGCAGTCCTCGTCACCGTCGCAATTCCGGCGTTTTGCGGCGTGAAAGTACGGATGTGCGTACCCGACAGCGGCCGTGGTAAAACCCACAATTCTTCCGACAGTTGCCGCGCTCGTGTGGGGCGCCATTCCGAAGACGAGTTCCCCCACGAGGTCGTCGCGCTCCTCCAGTTCGTAGAAGGGTTCGAGGCCGTAGTACGATTCCAGCAGGTCGTCGACGAAGTCGGCGGTCTTGAGCATGTGCTCGGCCGCGCCCTCCGAGAGAACGATGTCCTGGACGTTCAGCTCCACGAGCTGGTCGTCGTGCTGGAGGGGCTGGCCGTGGATGTCCTCGCCGTAGCCCAGCGCCTGAAACGCCTCGGCAGTCACGTCGAGTTCGGAGGGGCGCACTGCCGTCACGGGCAGGTCGGTCATGTCGTAGCGGACGGTGCCGTCCTTGAACGCCGAGACGCCGTGTTTCGCCCGGAGGACCCCCTTCTCCATCGGCTCGGGCGTCTTCTGCTCGGAGGACAGCCCCTTGACGGCCTTCAAGGCGTCGTAGGCGGTGGGCCGCTCGTCGAGGTTCGCCAGCGCCGACTTGAACTCCGCGTTCACGTCGACGACCTTCGTCTGGGTGGGGCTGGCGAGCGTCTCGCAGCGGCTACACTCCGCGCGGCCGGACTCGTCGGGTTCGACCTCGTGGTCGCAGTCCGGGCAGACGTAGACGGCCTCGCAGACGCCGCCGCAGTCCGGACAGCGCGGCTTGAAGGTGCGCTCGCCACACTCCGTACACTCCTGGCGGCCGACCTCGAGTTCGACCTTCCCCTGGGAGTCGTCGTAGCTGTCGCCGGCGACGGCCGCGTCGCCGACCTTCCGCTGGGAGCCGCCGGCCTCGCCGATGGGGAACAGGGTGTGGACGGCCGGCGAGAGGTCGCGCTTCTCGGACTTCTCGGGGCGGCCCATCCGGTTGCCGATGCGGGTGGGCGCCCGTTCGCGCACCTCGAACGGAGCGATCTCGTTGACCGCGAGGACGGCGTTGGCGCCGTCCTCCGTCGAGGCGGCCGAGGAGTCCAGTTGCGCGTCGCTGGCCTCGCCGCCGCCGTACGATTTCGCGCGCTCAGAGAGGTCCTCGGGCGTCCACTCGCGCTCCAGGGAGTCGTCGAACCCGAGCGTCCGCGCGAGCGGGCGCCAGTCCGGGACGACGAGCGTGTCCTCGGTCTGGGTGTGCTCGACGAGGAGGTGTTCGACGGCCTCGCGCACGGTCTCCGAGCGCGGGATCACCAGATCGCCCGCCGCCGCGGCGCCCGCGTCGCGGTCGTGGCCGTCGGTGGCGGCGTCGTGCTGTGTCGCGGTGTCGTCGCCCGCGCGACCGCCGTCGTCGGAGTCATCGGGGTCGCGGACGACGGCGCCGTCCGTTTGCGCGACTCGCCCCTGTTCCACGGCGTCGGCCAGCGCGCACACCTCGTCGACGGACAGGTCGTGCCAGCAGTAGGTGTACTTGGGGTGCAGCGGCGCGTCGTACTCGTCGACCCAGTCCAGGGCCTCCTCGGCGCTCGGGTCCGATAGATCGACGTCCAGCGAGTCGCGCATCGCCTGCACGTCCGCGCCGGCCGCGTCGAACTCCTGGGCCCACCACTCGACGGTGTAGGACGCGGGCGCGAGCGGGTGGTTGTTCTCGACGAACTCGCCGTAGTTGACGAGGTACTCGCCCAGATCGATGACCTTCTCGACGCCGTTGCGCACCGCCAGCGCCTCCTCGGGGTCGTCGATGCGCCGGACCTCGCCGTTGGCCAGCCGGACCGTCGGCCCCTCGATGGTGTCGACGGGGACGACCCCCGCCGCCTTGCCGGGGCGCTCGGTCTTGATCTGGGTGCCCGTCGCGAGGAAGTCGTCGACGAGGTGCATCGTCGCCGGGTGGACGCCGGCAGTGGCGTTCCCGTGGTTGCGTGCCCGGCCGTACCGGAGGCGGAAGCCACCGGCCTCGCTCGGGTGCGAGAAGACGGGACGCCCCGCGATGAGGTCCCGGAGGAACTTCTTCGACGGTTCGGGACGGGGCGGCCCGGCGGGCTCGTCCGCCTGTTCGTCCCCGTCGGCGTCTCCGTCACCCTCGGCGTCAGCGTCCTCGCCCTCGTCTGCATTGGCTTCACCGTCGTCGGCGTCCCCCTCGTCCCCTATGGTCCCGTCGATGAGGTCCTGGAGCCACGGCCAGTCGACCTCGTCGAGATTCCTGGTGTAGCGCTGGATCTTCGGCGCCTTCAGCGCGATGCCCTCGGCCATGACGAGACACATCCCCCCGCGGGCCGAGTTGGAGTCGACCCGTTCGAGGTCCCGGTAGCCCGACACCTCCTCGTCGCCGGTGGCCTCCCCGTCGAGCATGATCGGCATGTACTCGGCGATGAACTTGCTCTCTTTCTCCTTCGGGGAGTACTGCAGACCCGTCTCCTTGTCGTAGAGGTCGATCTCCTCGGCGTAGCGGCCGATCTCGTCGTCGCGGGCCTTGTACTGGTCGATATCGAGCATCGCGCGTGCGTAGTCGGCGACGAGCACGGAGAGCGCTTGCGCGGTCCCGCCGGCCGAGCGGATCGGGCCGGCGTAGTAGACGTTGACGAACTCCGTGCCGTCGTCGTTCTCTAAGATCTCGACGCGGTCGATCCCCTCGATGGGGGCGGCGACGACCCCCTCGGTGAGCAGGGCGACCGCCGTGCGGACCGCGCCCTCGACCTTCCCCGCGCGGGAGTCGTAGTCGCCGACCTCGCCGTCGACGAAGTCCGAGACGAGTTCGAGGGCGGCCTCCTCGCGGCTCATCTCCCCCTCGAGTTCGCGGACGCGCTCGGCGACGCCGTCGATGCCGAGGATGTTCTCGACGCGGTCGGCCATGTCGCGGGCGACCGGGATCTCCACCTCGTCGGCGGGGTCGCCGCCGCGCTCGCGGGCGCGCTCGGCCACGTCGAACGCGCGGTCGAGCTCGGACTCCAGCCGCTCGAAGTAGCGCTCGTCCTCCGGTTTCATCGTCGCGTCCCCCGGGTCATCGTCTCTCCGCTCATCGTGCCCTGCTCATAGCGGCCACAGGTCCAGCCCGGTCTCCTCGTCGAACGCCCGCTCCAGTTCGGCGTCGAACTCGCGGACGTACAACTCCCCGGCGAAGACGGTCGCGCTGTCGAGGTGGCCCGCGAACGTGGTCCCGTCCGCGCGGGACATGACCGCGTGGGTGTGGGCGAACGGCTCGCCGTCCAGCGCGGAGACGTTGCCCACGCAGGCGGCCATCTCCAGCGGCTCGTCGAATGTCTCGGGGTAGTACTCCTCGTCGTCCTGGTCGTAGTAGAGGATCTCGGCGTCCTGTACGGCCCCGAGCCCGAAGAAAAACGCCGATTCGACCCCCTCGTCGGCGGCGAAGGCCTCGATCTGGGTCCGCCAGTCGCCCCCGTGTTCCAGGCGGGCGACGAACTCGCGGGCGCCCTCGACTTCCAGATAATCCATACGCCCACCAGGGACGGGCGTCACAAAAAACGTTCCGAGCGCGGTGTCGGCCCGGGTGCGGACCCGCGCCGGCCGTCGGCGCGACCCACACCCGCTGTGGCCGCGGCCGCCGACCGTTCGGATGGCGGCGGACCGTTCCCCCACCGCCGGGCTTGAAGGCGCAGGGGTCCGAACGGCGCGGTATGGATCTCGACCTGACAGGCAAGACCGCGCTCGTGACCGGCGGCGGCCGGGGCAACGGCCGCGCCATCGCGCTCGAACTCGCCGAACACGGTGCCGACGTGATCGTCAACGACCTCGACGAGGAGGTGGCGAAAGACACCGCGGCGACCATCCGCGACCGCGACGACGACAGCGACGCCGTCGGCGTCGCCGCCGACGTGACCGACGAGGCCGAGGTCGAGGCGATGGTCGAACACGGCGTCGAGGAACTGGGCAGCGTCGATATCCTCGTCAACAACGCCGGCGTCGGCGACGCCGGGCCGTTCCTCGACGAGGACTACGACGACGACTTCCGGCTCAACATCGAGGTCCACCTCTTCGGGTCGATCAACTGCACCCGCGCCGTCGTCGACGGCATGATCGAGGACGGCTACGGCAAGATAATCAACATCACCTCGATCCACACCAAGAACGCCGTCGGCCAGTCCCCGCAGTACGACGTGGGCAAGTGGAGCCTGCTGGGCCTGACCAAGAGCCTCGCGCTCGAACTCGGTCACGAGGGCATCAGGGTCAACGCGGTCGCCCCCGGCTGGGTCAACACCCGCATGACCGAGGGCTTCTCGGAGGCCGTCACCGAACAGATCCAGGACCTCAACCCGCTGGGCCACTTCGCCGAACCCGAGGACATCGCCAACGGCGTCACCTTCCTCGCCTCGCCCGCCGCCGACTACGTCAACGGCCACGAACTCCGCGTCGACGGCGGCCAGGTCCCCATCCCCGACTGGCGGCTGGACAACCGCTAACCGCCGGGGCGAACAGGGGGCGGCCGCCGTCAGGCCGTCGACGCGGCACCGCCGTCGCCCACGTCGCTCGTCCGAAGACCGTAGACGACCATCACGCCGGTCGTGATCGGCATCGTCGCGGCGAAGAAAATGCCCGCCCAGGCCGCCGACCGCGGCGTGTCGAACGGCCCCGAGACCAGCCACATCAGCCCGACGAACAGGACCGCCGACGCGACGGCGCCGACGGCGTTCATCGCGAGCCACCCTCGCTGCGTCGTGACGCTGAAGCCGTCCTCGTCGTCCGGCGGGTTCGCCGCCACGAGGTCGGGATAGCGACTGTACCCGAACCCGAGACCGACGCCGCCCAGGAACCAGATCCCGACCGTCGGGGCGACGAGCGCGGCGTCCGGCCCGACGGCCCACGCCAGCGCGCCCGCCGCCGCGCCGGCGACGAGCCCCGCCGCAGCCGTGTAAGCGCGCTGTCCGGTGTCGCTCATACGCGCCGATTCGAGTCAACGAAGTATCACTCTTTCCGTTGAGTCGGTCGCCGTCCTCTCCCGTCAACCCGCGCTCGCGCCGACCGCTTCCGGCAGCGCGCTCACTCCGACCGGCCGTGGATCGGGCCGTCGACCGCGCGGAGGTGCCCGCCGGTCCGGTCGTTGCGGACCGCCAGCACCTCCGCCACGATGCTGTGGGCGACCTGGGCGGGGCTCGAACCGCCCAGGTCCAGCCCGACCGGCGCGTAGATCCGCTCGCGGTCTTCGTCCAGGTCGACACCGTCGTCGGCCAGCGCCGCCCGCAGGCGGTCGAACCGCTCGGCCGGCCCCATCACCCCGACGTAGTCGACGGGTGTCGCCAGTAGCTCCCCGAGCGCCACGCGGTCGTCGACGAAGTTGTGGGTCATCAGCACCACGGAATCCTCGGGCCCGAAGTCGACCGCCTCCCGGAGGTCCCGTGGCGAGGTCGCGACCACCCGGTCGGCCCGAGGGAACCGCTCGTCGGTCGCGCGACCGCCGCGGAAGCCGACGACGGCGACGCGGAAGCCCGCCGACCGGGCCAGGTCGACGACCGGCCGCACGTCGGCGTTGCTCCCGACCACCACGAGCCGGGGCGCCGGCCGCACCCGCTCGACGAACAGCCGGACCGCGCCGCCCCCCGTTTCGACTCGAACGGTCGCCGTCCCGTCTACGTCGTCGGGGACGGCGTCGGCCACGTCCGGCGGGAGTCGCGCGGCCCCGTCCTCGGCGTCGTCCCAGCGGTCGCCGACGGCGACGCGGTCGTCCGCGCTCTCGACGACGACCGCGGTGGTCCGGCCGCCGGCCAGTTCGTCGGCGGGCGCCACGAGCGGCCGGTGGCGCTCGCCCAGCGGTTCCAGCAGCACGTCGACGACGCCGTCGCAGCCGACGCCGAGGCCCCAGGCGTCGTCCTCGCGGAGGGCGAACCGCTCGACGCGGGCGGCGCCGTCGGCGAGCACGTCTTCGGCGAGGCGAGCCAGCGAGTCCGTGAGACAGCCCGCGGTGACCGTCCCGGCGCCGCCCGCTCCGGGCGCGACGGCCATCTTCGCGCCCGGCCGGCGGTAGGCCCGGCCGTCGACGGCGACGACGGTCGCCAGCACCGCCGGCTCGCCGGCGTCGAGGTACGCCCGCACGGTCTCGCGGACTTCCCGCCCGGGAGCCGCCCAGTCGGTCGCGGCGGGGGCGTCGTCGGTCATGCCGTCGGCGCGTCGCCCGCGACCCGCTCGGCCGCCGCGTCGAGCGCGCGGGCGGTGTACGTCTCCAGCAGCTCCCCCCGGAACTCCCCGGAGGCGTGCGGGTCCGACCGCAGGCGGTCGTCGTCGACGTCGTCCCGCGCCGCGCTCGCCGCCCGCTCGATGGTGTCGGTTTCCAGCGGCTCGCCGGCGAGCGCGTCTTCCACTGACGGGAGCCGGATCGCCCGGTCGACCGCGCCGGTCGCGGCGACCCACGCACTCGAAACGCTCCCCTCGCCCGAATCTCCACCCGCGCCGTCGCGCCCGCCGCCGTCCGTCTCGACGACGGCGGCGACGCCGACCATCGCGTAGCCCGTCGCCGGGTGGGTCTTCCTGCGGTAGGCGAACCCCGCGTCGTCGGCGTGCGGGACGCGAACGCCGGTGAGCAGTTCGCCCGATTCGACCGCGGTTTCGCCGTCGCCGCGGAAGAAGTCCGTCGCCGAGACCTCGCGCTTGCCCTCCGAGTTGCGCAGGAGGACCGTCGCGTCGCTCGCCAGCGCGGCCGCCGGCAGGTCCGCACCCGGGTGGGCCTCCGCGAGGTTCCCGCCGACGGTCCCACGATTGCGGATCTGCAGGTCGCCCACCTCGGCGGCCGTCTCCGCCAGCAGCGGCACGTTCGCCCTGACCGCGCGCGAGTCGACGACGGTCGCGTAGGTTGTCAGCGCGCCGACGACGGTCCGGTCGGCCAGCGCGTTGACGGCGTCGAGTTCTGGCACGTCGAGGTCGACCACCACGTCGGGGCTGCGCCCCTCGGTCTTCATCGCCGGGACGAGGCTGTGGCCGCCCGCGAGGACCTCCACGTCCGCGTCGGCGTGCGTTTCGAGCAATTCGAGCGCTTCGCCGACGGACTCGGCCCGCTCGTAGTCGAACTCGGCCGGGAACATCTCAGTCCTCCGCCCCCGGTTCGGGCGGCGCGGCCCGCCCGTCCGGTCCGTCGCCCGACGCGGCCGACCCGTCTCCAGCATCGCCGCCCGCCTCGCGCAGCCGCTCGGCGGCCGTCTCGACGGCGTCGACGACGTTCCCGTAGCCCGTGCAGCGGCAGATGTTCCCCTTCAGCGCCTTCCGGATCTCCGCGCGGGAGGGGTCGGGGTTCTCGTCGAGCAGCTGGTGGGTCGTCGCGAGCATCCCGGGCGTGCAGTAGCCACACTGCAGGCCGTGTTCGTCGTGGAACGCCCGCTGGACGGGGTCGAGCCCCTCGTCGGCGAGGCCGGCCGCGGTCGTCACCTCGCTCCCGTCGGCCTGGACCGCCAGCACCGTACAGGACTTGACGGCGTCGCCGTCGACCTCGACGGTGCAGGCGCCGCACTTGCCGCTCTCGCAGCCGACGTTCGGGGCGGTGTAGCCCAGTTCGTCCCGCAGCGCGTGGACCAGCAGCGTCCGCGACTCGACGGTCAGCTCCTCGCTCCGCCCGTCCACCGTCAGCGTGATGTCGTGTGTCGACATGAGAGGGGGGATCGCTTGTCCCGACAACGGCGGCGAGCGAGTAAAGTGTTGGTCCCCGGCCGCCGCGGTCGGTCCCCGCGGTGCCGACGGGTCCAGCGGACCGCCCGCCACCGAACGGATGCGGCGGCAGGTTTTCACGCCCGGAGCGCCCACTCCCCGTATGAGCGCCATCGAGGAGAAGCGGATGTACGGCGACCGCCGCGAGGAGACGGTCGCCTACCTCGCGACGGGCCAGGGCGTGGCGACCGTGCGGGTCTCCGGCGACCAGGTGGGCCGGTTCGGCCTCGCCCACCGGACGGCCGCCCGCGACGTGGCGACGACCGACGGCGCGGTCGTCGTCGCCACCGACGAGGCCGTCCTCGTCGGCCCCGACGAGTTCGAGTCGCTCGGGTTCGGTCCGGCCGTCGCCGTCGGGACCGACCGCGAGGACGACGTGCTCGCCGCCGACGAGTCGGGACGGGTGGCCCGCTACCGCGACGGCGAGTGGACCGACCTGGGGACGGTCGGCGACGTGCGGGCGATCGCGGACGGGTTCGTCGCCGCGGCCGACGGCGTCCACCGCGTCGACGGCGCCGACCTGGTGAACGCGGGGCTCGACGCCGCACGCGACGTGGCGACCGTCGACGGCGTCCCGCTGGCGGCGACCGACGACGGCCTCTACCGGCTGGGCAACGGCTGGCTCCGCGAGCGCGAGGGGTCGTTCCGAGTCGTCGCCGGGGGCGGGGACCACGCGCACGCCGCGACGGCCGACGAACTGTTCGAACGCGACGGCGAGGCGTGGACGGCCGTGGATCTGCCGGTCGACGAGCAGGTCGTCAGCGTCGACTACGGCGAGTGCGTCTACGCCGTCACCGCCGGCGGGACCTTCCTCGTCGAGGCCGACCCCGAGACGACCGCCGACGGCGCCGGCGGCTGGCGTTCGCGCTCGCTGGGGCTTCCCGACGTGGCCGCGCTCGCGGTGGCGTGAGAGTGGAGCGACCGCGCCGTCAGTCCCGGTAGTTCCGGCCGGTGAGAACCGTCAGCACCACCGCAAGGAGCGCGAGCAGCGCGCCTCCCGCGGGCCCGACCGCCCCGTCCTCGGCGGCAGCCGTCTCGGTCCGCGTGACGCTCTCGTTGAACACGACGCGGGGCTCGGTGTCGGTCTCCCCGACCGTCCACCCGTAGACGCGCGTCTGGCCGTGGTTGCCGTCGGTGTAAGAGTCGACCGTCGAGCGCTCGGCGACCCAGCTGTCGGCCGGCACCGACACCTCGACGAACGTCCCGTTGGCGAGGTGTTCGCTCACCGTCGGTCCGAGCACCAGTTCGGACCGGTTCGCCTCGAACACGCCGGTCCACCGGTAGGTCATCGTCGCTCCCACGTCGCCGTGTTCCGACGCCGACGCGACGGGGTCGGTCACACCAGTCACCGTGTCACAGCGATGGCCGAGCGACCCGGGCCGCTCGGCAAAGGCGGCGTTCAGTCGGTCGTCGGCCGCCAGCCAGTCCAGGTTGACCGTCCCGGCCTCGTACCGGTCGGCTTCCGCCGCCGACCGCGCCGGATACTCCACGTGGAGTTCGACCGTTCCAGCTGCGGGGAAGAGCCCGACCTGGATTTCGAGGTCCGGCGGCGGGTACGGGAGTCCGGACGGTGCGCTCCGGGTCTCGCTCGTCCCGGTCGTAGCGGTGTCCTGGCATCCGGCCGCGGCGACGCTCGTGGCGCTCGAGGAAACGACCAGGAGGGCGACGAGTGCGAGGAGCAAACGACTGCAGAGCGATCGAACCGCCGCCCCGCTCCCCCCGTCCAGCAGGCCGTCCCGGCGACGGGTTTCGCGCGACCCACTCTCACTCCGACATCGGCTCACAGCGTCCGGCTATACCGCCCGTTCACTTCATCCTTCGTGTTGGAATACAATATCGGCTGTCAGTTCCGGTCGCGCGCGAGCGCGCCGCCGACGAGCGCCCCGACCGCCGCGAGGAGTCCGAACCCGGCGCCCGTCCCGCCCGTCGTCTCGGCGGGCTGTGTCCGTGAGTCCGCCGGCGCGTCCGCCGACGAGTCGGTCGGGGTCGCGGTCGATCCGGCCGTCGCCGTCTCTCCCCGTGTCGGAGTGGGCGTCGCTGTCGGGCGTGGCGTCGAGGGCGGAGTCGGCGTGGGAGTCGGCGTCGGCGTGGGAGTCGGCGTCGACGCCGGGATCGGGTACGTCGCGGCGACGCCGGCGTGGTCGGAGGGCCAGACGGTCACGTCCTCGCCGTCGACGGTCGCCGCGACGCGGTCGGCGGGGTCGGCGCCGAGCCGTTCGACCGCCGTCGCGTCCGCGTCGCGCGCGAGCACGTGGTCGACCCGGCTGTCCAGGCGCGAGCGCTCGTTCCGCAGGGCCGCCGCCTGACAGCAGGTGTCGTCCGGCGCCGTCCCGACGGCGGCCGCCGCGTCGGTCAGCGCGTCGGTCACCGTCTCGTAGGCGTCGCCGCCGGCCGCCGGCCCGCTGTTGAGGTCCGCGCCGACGACGACGGTGCCCGCCGCGGGGAGCGCATCGATCAGTTCCGCGGCCTGCCGGCGGCGGACGCCCGCTTTCGAGGATTCGAGGTGCGTCGAACAGGCCGTCAGTTCCGCCCCGTCGACGACGACGTCGGCCAGGCAGTACCCCCGCCGGAGCGTCACTGTCAGGTCGTCGCCGAGCACCGGGTAGCTGGCCCGCGCGTCGTAGCGGCCCGAGCGCGTCTCGCGCACGTCGACCCCTTCCCGGACGAGCAACGCGACGCGGTCGGTCAGGCGCACGTCCAGCCACTCGTCGTCCGACTCCGCGGGGACGGACACGTCGGTCGTGACGGTCGTGGCCGCCACGTCGTAGGCGCCGCCCCGGTCGGCCAGCGCCGCGGTCACCAGATCGAGCAGGTCGACGACCGTCTCTCCGTCCCCGTCGTCGAACAGCGGCCGCGTCCGCACGAGCGCCGCCTCCTGGAGCGCGACCACGTCGGCGTCCGCGGCGAGCAGCCGCTCGGCGATCGCGTCCGCCCGCGCCGCGTAGGGGTGGCGCCGCGCCGCGGCGAGGAGGTCGCCCGCGGTCGAGCGCGCCTCGGCCAGCGAGTCCGCGTCGAACAGCCGGAAGAGGTCGACGCCGAGATAGCAGTTCCAGGTGGCGACCGTCAGCCCCGCGGTGCGCTCCGGTGTGGCGCGGTCCGGTGCGGCGCGGTCCGAACCGGTCGCGGCGTCCGTTCGCGACCCGGACCGGTTCCCCGTCGGCTCGCCGGGCGCGGCCGCCGACCGACCGACGGCCGCGGTCGCGAGCCCCGCCGCCCCGGCGAGGACCGCCCGACGAGTCGGCGAGGTGGTGGTGGTCGTCGGGCCGTCCCCGTGACCGTTCACCTCGCCGTCCTCGGACGCCTCCGTCGTCGCGGGCATCGTCGGCCCTTTCGGGGTGTCCCCCTTGACCGTGTCGCGCCAGTTCTCAGGCTCGATTCTGGCGGCCCGCCGACGCGCCCGTCGGTCCCGTCCGACCGCCGGCTGCGAGGCGCCGCTCCTGCAACCGAAACGGTGTTTACCGGCGAACGCGACCCCCCGCACATGATCGTCAGCGGGTCCACGTCACAGGCGTTCGCGGCGGCACTGGCCGACGCGACGGGTCGGGACCTGGCCGCCGTCGAGTACGACCGCTTCCCCGACGGCGAACTCCAGGCGACCCTGACCGACTTCGCGGCCGAGGAGGCCGTCGTCGTCGGGTCGACCGTCTCCAGCGACGCCCACGTCGAACTGCTCCAGCTCCAGGACGCCGTCCGCGAGGCCGGCGCGAGCGAGGTGACCACCGTCCTCCCGTACATGGGCTACGCCCGGCAGGACCGGGCCTTCTCGGCGGGCGAGCCGGTCTCGGCCCGCGCCGTCGCCCGCGCTCTCTCGACGGGGACCGACCGCGTGCTCACGGTCAATCCCCACGAGCGGGCCGTCTGTGACTTCTTCACCGTCCCCGCCGAACCCGTCGACGCGGCCGGCCGCCTCGCCGACCCGCTGCCCGCCGACCTGACCGAGCCACTCTTCCTCTCGCCCGACGAGGGCGCCGTCGACCTGGCGGCGACGACCCGCGACGCCTACGGCCGCGGCGCGACCGACTACTTCGAGAAGGACCGGGACTACGACACCGGCGACGTGACGGTCGAACCCAGCGACGCCGCGGTCGCCGACCGCGACGTAGTGCTGGTCGACGACATCGTCGCGACGGGGTCGACGATGAGCGAGGCCATCGCCGTGCTCGCCGAGCGGGGCGCCGCCCGGGTGTTCGTCACCTGCGTCCACCCGATGCTCGCCGCCGACGCCCGGACGAAACTCGAACGGGCCGGGACGACGGCAATCTTCGGCACCGACACCATCGAGCGGTCGGTCAGCGCCGTCAGCGCCGCCCCCGCCGTCGCCGACCGGCTCTGAACCCCGCCGCGCCGACCGGACTCCAGCCCCGTGTCGACGCCGGACCACCACGTATCAAGATCCGAACCACATGTCAATACCGGAACCTATAAACCGGGTGTGGCTGAGTTATCAGGTACCACGGACCAATGACGGGACACACGAAGGGTGGTTCGGGAGCCTCGGAGGGGGCGCCGCTGGGAACGCTCGACACGGACTCCATCGAGCGGATCGACGTGCATCTCCAGCGAGCGCTCGCCACGGACGACACCGACGAGAAGGACTTCCACGTGCGCCACGCCAGACAGCTGCTCGAAGCCTGCCGGGAGTAGGTCACCCCGAGCTGTGACTCACTCCCGGGGTTTGACCCGGATCCGGCCGTCGCCCGTGACGGTCACGTCCGTCCCCGCGTAGTCGATCGAGACCCTGACCCCCAGCGGGTCGCCCGACCGGACGAGCATGTCCAGCGCGTCCGCGTCGACGACCTCCTGAACCGGCGGCAGCGTCGTCACGGTCCGGTTCGTGACCGCCGCGACCGCCTCGGCGACCGCGATGCTCGGCGAGTCCTCGCCGCCCCAGTCGTAGTGGTCGAAGACGACCGCTTCGGAGCCGTCGCTGTTCCCGTCCGCGCGCTCGCCCCCGTCTCCCCGCTTTTTGTCCCTCATGGATCGATACCCGGTTCACGACGCCGGCCGGCCGGACCTGTGACCAGCAATACACGTCCGTAGGGTCCCCTCTCGCATATGCCTTGTGTTGCCGACTATCAGCAGTGAAATTAACCGTCGGTGGGCCCGAAACCGTCAAACAGCCGTCGACAGGCCGTCTATCTCTAGTTATCGATGTGGTTTCGATTTGATGTTGATCCAATACGATGCGTGTGCGTTCACCGCCGCGGCGCGAGGGTGGCCGCCGACCCGAAGTCCCGGTGATAGGCTTCCACCTTTTTCCGTACGGGGGAGTCCTCGCTCGCTATCGCTCGCTTCGGCCACCCCCGACGCAAAAGGATGGGGCAAAAAGGGTCGCTCCCTCCGGTCGCTCCCGGGAACCGGCGGCCTGCGGCCGCCGGACGGTCGTCCTACTCCCACTTCGCACCGGGGTTGGTGACGGCGCCGTTGGCCGCCGACCCGAAGTCCCGGTGGTACTTGGCGAGCACGCCCGACTCGTAGTTCGGCTCGGGGTCGTGGTCCGCCAGGCGTTCCTCGATCTCCTCGTCGGACAGGTCCACGGAGAGTTCGAGTTCGTCGACGTCGATGGTGATCGTGTCGCCGTCCTCCAGCGCGGCGATGGGGCCGCCGACGTAGGCCTCGGGGGCGACGTGGCCGATCGAGAACCCGCGGGTCGCGCCGGAGAAGCGCCCGTCGGTAAAGAGCGCCACGTCGTCGGCGTGGCCCTGACCGGCCACGGCGGAAGTGACGCCGAGCATCTCGCGCATGCCGGGGCCGCCGCGCGGCCCCTCGTTGCGGATGCCGATCACGTCGCCGCTCTCGACGCGGCCCTCCTGGACGTACTTCATCGCCTCGCTCTCCTCGTCGAAGATCCGGACCGGCCCCTCGTGGCGGCGATACTCCTCGCCGGAGATCTTGATGACGGCGCCCTCGGGCGCGAGGTTGCCCGTCAGGATGCGGATTGCGCCCTGCTCGTTTTTCGGCTCGTCGACCGTGTAGAGGTAGTCGGCGTCGATGTCCTCGATCGCCGGCGGGTCGTAGGCCTCCAGTTCCTCGCCCAGCGTCTTCCCGGTCACGGTCAGCGCGTCGCCGTGCAGCAGGTCCGCCTCGTAGAGGGCGTCGAGGACGACCGGGACGCCGCCGACCTCGTGGAGGTCGTTCATGACCTTCTCGCCGCCGGGCTGGAGGTCGGCGATCTTCGGCGTGCGCTTGCTGATCTCGTTGAAGTCCTCGATATCCAGATCGACGCCGGCCTCGGCGGCCATCGCGAGCAGGTGGAGCACGGCGTTGGTCGAGCCGCCGACCGCGACCTGGAGGGCGATGGCGTTCTCGAACGACTCCCGCGAGAGGAAGTCGGATGGGCGACGGCGGGCCTCGACGACCTCGGTGGCGAGTTCGCCGGCGCGGCGGGCCTCCTCGTAACGGGCCTCGTCCTCGGCCGGGGGGCTGGCGCTGCCCAGCGGCGCGAAGCCGATCGCCTCCGAGATGGAGGCCATCGTGTTGGCGGTGAACATCCCGCCGCACGAGCCCGCGCCGGGGCAGGCCTGCTGTTCCATCTCGTAGAGTTCGCCCTCGGACATCTCGCCCTCGGCGACGGCGCCGACCCCCTCGAAGACGTTCTGGATGGTGATCTCGCGGCCGTCGTGCTCGCCGGGCATGATCGACCCGCCGTAGAGGAACACGGAGGGGAGGTCCGTCCGGATGGCCGCCATCATCATGCCGGGCATGTTCTTGTCGCAGCCGCCGATGGTGACGAGGCCGTCCATGCGCTCGCCGAAGCTGACGAGTTCGACGGAGTCGGCGATGACCTCCCGGGATATCAGGGAGGCCTTCATTCCCTCGGTCCCCATCGAGATGGCGTCGGAGATGGTGATCGTCCCGAACTCGATGGGCATCCCGCCGCTGTCGTCGATCCCCTCGTAGGCCGCGTCGGCCACGTCGTCGAGGTGGACGTTACAGGGGGTGATGTCCGCCGCCGGGTTGGCGACCCCGACCATCGGGGAGGACAGGTCCTCGTCGTCGTAGCCCATCGCGCGGAACATCGCGCGGTGGGGCGCCTTCTCGACGCCCTCGGTGACCTCGCTGCTCGGCAGGTCGTCGGGCTTGTCGACCGGCCCGTCGGACCGCTCGTCCCCGTCGTCGCGGGGCTCCGGTTCCTGGTGGCTCATACCTCCGAGTCGTCGCTTGGTCCCTAAACCGTTTTCTAACCCGTGGTTGGCTCTCCCACCCGGACCCGAACCGGTTCGGACCGCCCGCGGGCCGCCGGGCGCTCGGCCGAGTCGCTACGAACGACGGGACACCTGCGCCGACCGCCGTCATGCGCGCGTCTGACGGGTAGTTTTGTAGAACGGCCGAGTAGACGCGGGCATGCCCAGTCTCTCGGAGGCCTACGACCGCGGGGAGTGGACGGGGCGGGACCCGCGGCGCGTCTCGGCGGGCGGCAGCCTGTTCGTCGCGGGCGCGCTCGCCGTCGTCGCCGCTCTCCTCGTGTTGACCACGGGGCTGGCCGCCGTCTTCGACGCGACGAGCACGACCGACGCCCGCCGCGTCGCGGGCGTCCTCGCCGGCCTGGGGATCCCGGCGATGTTCGTCGGCGTCGTCGCCGTCCTGCCCGCCAGCCGCCGCGAACGGCTCGGGGCGCTCGCCGGCGCCGCGCTGAGCCTCGCCGGCGTCGTCATGTACTGGCACGTCTACCCCCAGCAGTGGGTCGAGGCCAGCGACTCGATGGCCTTCCCGACGGCCATGCTGTACTTCGTCGGCGGCTCCGTCGCGCTGTGGTTCGTCCTCTCGGCGGTCGCCTCGTTCAAGCTGCGCAACAACCCACAGGGGACCGTCCGCCTCGAAGTCACCCGCCAGGGCGAGACCGAGGAGATCCACGTCACCCGGAGCGAGTACCAGCGCTACAAGCGCGCCGTCCGGGGCGAGGCCGCCAACAGCGAGGCCGTCGCCGAGGAACTGCGCGCGCTCCACGAGGAGTAGGCGTCCCGCCCGTTCTCCCGACGCCCGGCGGCCGCCGGGAGCGGCGCGTCCGTGGACCGGCCGTACGCCACCAACTTTTATGATTGTCACGGGATACCACGATCCTGTGATGAGTCTCAGGGATCGACCGTCGAGAGGATCCAGTACGGGACGGACCGGGCGGGCGCCGCTGACGCGCGCGCTGGCGCTGGTACAGGAGCACGTCCGGACGTGGCCGCGGCGCTACGTCGAGATGCGCACGGCGGCCCTCCGCGACCGATAGCGGACCGATGTCTCCGGCGCGACCGCCGGCCAGCCGCGACACCGGACCGCTGACCGTCGGCTTTATTCGACGGTAGGGACAACGGGCGCTCGATGCGAATCGAGCCCACCCACGCCCGGTACCCCTGGCGGGCGGAGTCGCGCGAGGCCGTCGGCGAGGCCGGCGTCGACCTGGCAGCGGTCGTCGCCGACGACGACGCCGTCGTCGAGCGGGGGGTCGAGCGCGTGGTCTGGGCGCTGGAGGACGGCACCGTCGGCGACCCCCACGACGTCGACCGGACCGAGCTGCTCTCCTATCCGGTCGCGCGCGTCCTCGTCTCGCTCGTCGACGAACACGTCCTGACGCGCAAGTACGCGGGGGCGGAGGCCGCCACCGCCTTCGAGCGGTTCACCGCCGACTTCGCCGACACCACCGAGTTCAAGGCCGCCAGCAACCCGCGGCTCACGCTCCCCGAGCTGCTCGCGGAGTTCGACCTGTCCGGCAGCGTCCGGGCGGTCGACGGCCCGGTCGGCGACGGGTCGGCCGTCGTCAGCGACGGGGCCTCCCGCGAGTTCCGCGTCGAGGTCGGGACCTACCTCGATCTGGCCGCCGACCAGCGGGGC
The DNA here is from genome assembly GCF_051414055.1 of Halosimplex halobium. Lineage (NCBI taxonomy): Archaea > Methanobacteriati > Methanobacteriota > Halobacteria > Halobacteriales > Haloarculaceae > Halosimplex > Halosimplex halobium. The sequence goes on along the minus strand of NZ_JBLKNX010000006.1, from coordinate 22,234 downwards.
GACGAGTGGCGGCTGGTCAACCGGGCGCTGGCCGACGGCGAGGTGCTCGTCGACGGCGAGGAACTGCTCGCGCTCTGCCGGCAGGCCGTCCGCGGCCGCGTCGCCGAGGGCCTCCCGCTCTCGGTCCCCGACCCCATCGCCGACGAACTGACCGAGGAGGCCGAGGAACTCCGCGAGCGGCTCTCGGAACTGGACCTGACCCGCGACATCGACACGGTCGTCCCCGAGCTGTTCCCGCCCTGCATGAAACACCTCCTGGACCAGGTCCAGAAGGGCGAACACCTCGAACACCACTCGCGGTTCGCCATCGCCTCCTTTCTCACCAGCATCGGGATGACGACCGACGAGATCGTCGACATCTTCCAGGTCAACCCGGGCTTCGGCGAGGAGGCCACCCGCTACCAGGTCGACCACATCCGCGGGGCGACCAGCCCGACCGATTACTCGCCGCCCGCCTGCGCGACGATGCAGTCCTACGGCGACTGCACCGGCAAGGACGACATCTGCACGGACGTGATCGACGAGTCCCACCCGCTGAACTACTACGAACACCGGCTGGACGAGACCGAGGAGGACGACCTGACCGACTGGCGCGAGGAGCGGGAGGACGACGCCGAGGACGCGGAGGCCTGAGCGGCCGGCCGGCCCGCGGGGAGCGGTCGTTACTCTTCGTCGAAGTCCGCGCGGTAGAGGACGAGGCCGGCGACGGCCATGACGAGGACGAACAGGCCGACGACCCCGACCATCACGAGCCCGCCGTCGGGCTGGAGGGCCGGCGCGGTCGTGCCGTTCCCGGTGGCGTTGCCGGGGTTGGCGTAGTTGGCGCTGACGACGTAGGCCGCACCGACGAACAAGACGACCGAGGCCGCCGAGATCCCGAGTTCGACGGCGAACTTCCGGTCGATTTCCATGGCCGTGGCTTTCCCCGGCCCGGGCAAAAGCGCTTCGAAGCGTCCGCTCGCCCGCCGCCGTCCGCCGGTCCGGAGAGCCGCGACGGCCGATCGGACGGCGCGCGGCTCGACGGTCGACCGAGCGAACGCGCGACGGCCGGTCGAACGGGCATCTTGGGGCCGGCCCCACTGCCTCGCGCGCGCACACTCGCGACGGACTTAGGTACGTTCGGGACCTACGTTTCGAGTGGACGCAGACGCGAGAATAACCAGCGTCCGAACGCCTATGTCCGAAACACGTACCCCTACCCAGGTCCGGAGGACCGCACTCGCACCGGACGTTCGCCGGCTCGACGACCGGGCCGCGCGCGCCTGGACCGAGCGCATGGCCGTCCGCCCGCTGGGCGGCGGCCGCTACGCCGTCGACAGCGAGAGCGGCGCGACCTACGTCGTCGACCTGCCGGCCGGCACCTGTACCTGCCCCGACCACCAGCTCCGCGGCGAGCGGTGTAAACACCTCCGCCGCGTCGGCATCGAGATCACCACCCGCCGCGTGCCCGCGCCCGGCAAGCGCGCCGCGGTCTGTGACGCCTGCGGCGTCGACACCTTCGTCCCCGAGGACGAGGGCCCGCCCGACCTCTGTCCCGCCTGCCGGCTCGAACCCGGCGATGTCGTGCGGGACCGGGAGGCCGACGACCGGCTCGTCGTCGCCCGCGTCACGCCCGCCCGGGCCGACGAAGTCCTCATCGAGGGCGTCGGCGAGACCGTCGCCGACTACGCCACCAACGCCGGCTACCCCGCCGACGACCTCGTGGTCGAGGCGGTGTACCTCGGCGACCTCGCCCGCCGCGACTCGCCCCGCCGGTACTCGTTCCCCCTGTCGCGGCTGGAGCGCGTCGACGACGCAGAGATCGTGGACAGGAACCTGCGCGACCGGATCACCGCCTGACCGTTTTCGTTCCGGTGGTGTCCCGAGTCGCGGGTTCGATTCTTTCGTGGAAGCGGCTGCGCCAGCGGTCGCACTCGGCAGCGAACGTCGAGCTTTCTCGGGGTGTTCGCTAGCAGCAAACGCGACCCCAGCCGACGGTGAGCGGTGAAAGCCCTCGGCGCGCTCGCTAGCTGGAGCACCGACCGCGAGAAACGGTGAGCGGTGAAAGCCCTCGGCGCGCTCGCGGTCGCTGAGCGGGATATCCTCGCGGCCCAGGGCCGCTTCGGATAGTGCCCGCTCAGGCGACTACATGAACACGAGCGCACCTCGCCCTTTCAGTCCGCCAGGGACTGCAACGGCCCTGCACAGCACCGCAGCGGACCACGAACCTCCCCAGCCGATTACGGTGCTCGTCGCAGGCTCCTGCGCTCCTCATCCCTCGCGCGGTTACGGTCGCGCGCATGAACGCGCGCTCCAGCGCGCGCCGACCGCACCGCGACCGCCTTCCCCGTGCTGACCGCTCTCGGTCGCGCTGGCCGAACGCGTGTGTCGCGGCCTGTCCGGCCGGGAGCGCGCTCAGAGCATCTCGGCGGCTTCCTCCTTCGAGAGGTCGCCGCGTTCGAAGGCTGCGAGCACGTCCAGCGTGGCCTGGTCGGGACCGTCCTCGGCCACCTCTTCGAGGGTGACCTTCTCGGAGTGGCCGACGAGTTCGTCGAAGTCGACGCCGTGGGCGAGGGCGGTCTCCTTCTTGACGCGGTAGTTCCCGCCGTCGGTGACGTGGACGGCGTCGTCGCCGGGGTGGAAGAAGTACCAGTCCTCGCGGTCGAAGCGGACCCCGATGCGGGGTTTGGCGCCGAAGTTCCGCGAGAAAAAGAGGAGCGCCTCGACCTCCTCGCCGTCGAGGTAGATCGGGTCGCCGGAGGAGGACTTGGCCTCGATGGCGTAGAAGTCCTCGCCGTCGCCGGCCAGCACGTCCGGGAGTTCGCGCTCGGTGGCGCTCCCGCTGGCGGGCGCGCGCATCACCGCGAACCCCGCCGCGTCGAGTTCGTTGACGAGTTCGCGCTCGCGGCGGTCCCCCTTCGCGTTCGAGTTCGCCATCTGTCCGAAGATTGCCGACATCCGGCTAAAGGCTGTCGGGACCGGAGTGGAAGTGGTCGCCCGACCGCGCGACCGCGGGCCGACGAGGGGCGGCGTTCACTCGCCGAGTTCGACCGTCGCCATCGCCCCGGGCGTCTGCCAGGCGTCGTCGGACTCGTCGTACCAGACCACCTTGCCGTCGCGCCTGTTGCCGCCCTCCGCGTCCTCGACGATGTGGACGTCCATCCCGATGCGATGACCGGCGAACGGCGAGATGTCGTAGGCTTCCCAGGGAACCGCGACCTCGACGCGCCAGCCGTCGGCCGTCTCGGTCGTGCGCGCGTCGACCGGGTCGACGGTGGCCGAGTGCAGGCCCGCGACCGGGCCGTTCGACCCCGCCAGGACGACCACCTGCAGGTCGTCCTCGCCGTCGTACTCCTCGCCCCCGCTGTTGTCCAGGTCGAGGTACAGCTCGACGGCGTCGTACTCCAGCACCTCCGCGTCGGTCACCGAGACGAGGACGTACAGCGCCCGCTCGTCCCACAGCGCCCGCCACTCGCCGGTCGCGTCCACCACGCCCTCGCCCCAGACCTGCGTCGCGATCCGGTGGGCGTCCGCGTCGTCCCAGGCGTCCTCGACGACCCCGTCGACGGACGGCGTGTCGAACGTGCGCGGGACCGTCGCCGCCGCCTCGGCCGGCTCGAACGTCGTGAACTCGGTGGTCGCGGCCGCCGACTCGCGGCCCGCCGCGTCCACCGCGGTGACGGCCACCGTGTACGACTCGCCGGCGTCGAGCCCGGTCAGCTCGTGCGACCGGCGCGACCCGCGGACGATCCGCGGCTCGTCGTCCCCGACTGCGATGCGGTACTGGACGACCGCGCCGCCGTCCGACGGCGGGAGCCACACGAGCGTGGCCGTCGTCTCCCCGACCGACGACAGCCCCAGGCTCTCCGGCGGGCCCGGCGGACCGCCGGCCGGCGTCGCCGTCGACGTGTCCTCGCCTGCGCTCGCGGGCGGCCAGTGGCTGTCCCGCTCGGCGTCGAGCCACCGCTTGACGAGCCGGCCCATGTAGCGGTCGCCGCCGCGGAGGTCCCACTCGGTGTCGAACATCGGCGGGACCCACTTCGAGTCGAACGCCCGGGCGCACCAGCTGACGTTGTCGTGGGTGTCGAGCCACTCCCGGAAGGGCCGGCCCCACGACCCCGTCGAGGCGGTGAAGTGGGAGTCGACGTTCGTGTCGTCGATGTACCCCCACTCGGTGACGAACACCGGGACCGACAGCGCCGGGTCGCCGAACGTCGCCTCCCACGTCTCCGGTTCCCAGGAGGGGTAGACGTGCGCCGAGTAGACGACGTTGTCGTCGGCGAAGGGCTCGTCGGCGGCGTGGGCCGTCAGCGACGACCACCGCGGGGAGCCGACGACCACCGGCGTCTCCGGCGCCCGCTCGCGGACGTACCCGACCCACGGCTCGGCGTACTCCTTCCAGGTCCGCCAGGCCTCGACCCCGCCCGCGGCCGGCTCGGTCGGCTCGTTGAACAGCTCGTAGAGCACGTGGCTCTCGTCGGCGTACCGCGGCGCGACCGTCCCCCAGAACGACCGCAGCCGCTCGTCGATCCCGTCCGTGTCGTAGCGCTCGGTCGCGTGGTAGTCGACCAGCAGGTAGACGCCCCGCTCGGCGGCCAGCGCGACCACCTCGTCGAGGTACTCCCGCGCGAACCGCTCGACGCCCACGTTGGCGAGCGTCTCGGGCGTCGCGGGCACCCGGAGGACGCGACTGTGCCAGCCCGCCTCGGCGTCGGTCGCCAGCTCCAGCGTCTCCCGGTAGCCCTTCCCCCGCGCCTCGGCCCGCTCGCTGCCCCACACCGGCCCGGGGACGTTCACGCCCCGCAGGACGACCCGACCCCCCGACGGGTCGGTGAGCCACCGCCCCGCGACCGACAGCCGCGGCGGCCCCGTCACGTCCGACCCCCGACCGGACCCGAGGAGCCCGCTACAGCCGGCCAGCCCGGCGACCGACCCGGCAGCGGCGGCACCCGACAGGAACCCTCGTCTTCGCATGCCCGTGAGTTCCGTACTGGCGCCTAAAACGGTAGCGTCGCAGTTATCAGGAACGATTTCTCGGCGGCTCGCCGCCCCGAACGGCCGGGGCAGGACGATCAGGCGTCGAAACCGGTGTCGTCGGGATCGTCGAACACGCCGGAGACGACGAACCGGGCGCCGTCGTCGTAGTCGGGGTCGACGGCGACCGACCAGCCGTGGGCCTCGACGACCGTCTCGACGATGGCGAGGCCGAAGCCGGTGCCGTCGTCGTCGGTCGTGTGGCCGTACTCGAAGACCGCGTCGACGGCGTCGGGCGGGATCCCGGTCCCGTCGTCGGCGACGGCGAACCCGTCGGCCGTGAGTTCGACAGTGACCGTCAGGTCGTCGCCGGCGTCGTCGGGCGAGCCGTGGTCGATCGCGTTGCGGAAGAGGTTCTCGAAGGCCTGCCGGAGGCGGTCGGGGTCGGCCGCGAGGGTGCGCGTCTCCGGGACCGCCAGCGTCGCCCCGTCGCTGTCGACGGTCCCCCACGCGTCGCGGGCGACGGTCGCGAGGTCAACCGACTGGGTCCCCTCGATGTCCCGGCCCTGCCGGGCCAGCGTCAGCACGTCGCCGATGATCCCCTCCATCCGCGTGTGGGCGGTGTCGACCTTCTCGACGTGGGGCGCGAGCGCCTCGTCGACCCCCTCGTCGAGGTCGTCGAGCTTGCGCTCGACCAGCTGGAGGTGCCCGCTCGCGACGTTCAGCGGGTTGCGCAGGTCGTGGCTGACCGTGCTGGCGAACTGGTCGAGGCGCTCGTTCTGGCGTTCGAGCTCGGCCTGCGAGCGCTCGGCCCGCTCGCGGGCCGCCTCGGACTCGCGGATCTGGTCCCGCAGCGCCTCGCGCATGCTGTCGAACGCGGCGAACAGCCGCCCGATCTCGTCCTCGCGGGTCGTCGAGAGGTCCACGTCCAGGTCGCCGTCCTCCATGGCCTCCGCGCGCCGGCGCAGCCGGATCAGCGGGACGACCGTCCCGCGGCCGAGGACGAACCCGACGACCGCGAGCGTCGTCACCGAGGCCGCGACGAGGACGACCACGTTCCGCCCGACGGTCTCGCTGGCCTCGTAGAGCTGCGACTTGGGCGCCTCCGTCGCGACGACCCATGGGGTCGCCCGGACGGGCGCGAACGCCACCACGTCGGAGTCCCGCTCGCGGATCGCCGGCTCGCCGCCGACGGCCCGCTCGAACGCCGCCGTCTCCGCCAGCGCGCTCGGCCCGCTCCGCCGGGAGGCGAACACGTTCCGCCCCTCGGGGTTGAGCAGCTGCGTCCGGACGATCGACCGCGACCGGTGGAGCTGCTCGAAGTCGCTGCGCACGTCCCCGACGACGACGAGCACGCCGTCACCGACCCGGACTCGCCCCGCGAAGGCCATCAGCAGCCGGCCGTTGGACTCGTAGGCCCGGTCGGAGACGCCGACGCGCCACTCGCCGCCCGAGCCGTTGCGCGCCGCCGCGATCGGCCCCGCCCACTCGGGGCGCCTGGTGTCGACACTGCTGCCCTCCAGGTCGGCGACCGTGCTGGCGGCGATGGTCCCGTCGGCGTCGACGTAGTGGATCCCCGCAACGTCCGCGCTCGCCTGCGCGGCCGACGCCGACAGCGCCTCGTCGATCCGCTCGGGGTCGCCCGTCGCGTAGGCGTCCGTCCCGGCGAACCCGCGGACCTGGGCCCGCATGCCCGACATCCACTCGCTGACGGAGTCGGCCTGCAGCGCCGCCGTCGACTGCAGCGTGTTCTCCGCGTCGTCCTCAATGATCCCCCGGATCTGGACGTAGCTCCCGACGCCGACGGCGGTGATCAGCAGGATGACCACCGCCATCGCGACCGCGAACTTCAGCGCGTAGCTGCGCCGGATCGGCCCCGGGACCAGCCGCCCGCCGACGCGCCGGACCGCACTCCCCCGACCGTCGGCCTCGGCCTCGCTCCCGTCCGATCCCGGCGTGTCCCGTCCGTCCATCGTCTCGCTCCCGTCGTACTCCCCGACGCGCTGCCTTGAGGGTTGTCCTCCGATTCTCACCGTTTGATCGGCAGCGCTTTGTGTGTCGACTGGCCATTCAGTCAGATATGCCGGGGGACGATTCGACGCGCGCGGCCATCATGGACGCCACGTTCCGCGCGCTCGCGAAACACGGGTACGCGGACCTGACGGTCCAGGCCATCGCCGACGAGTTCGAGAAGAGCAAGTCGCTCATCCACTACCACTACGACTCGAAGGCGGATCTCATGGTCGCCTTCCTCTCGCACCTGCTCGACGAGTTCATCGACGAGGTCGAGGGCGACGAGCCGGGCGACTCCCGCGAGCGGCTCCTGCGGATGGCCGAGATCGTCGTCCTGGGACTCGGCGACGACGGGGCGACCCGCGACTTCCACACCGCCCTGCTCGGGATGCGCGCCCAGGCCCCCTTCGAGCCGGCCCTGCAGGAGCAACTGGTCGAGAACGACCGGCTCATCCGCGGCGTCGTCGCCGACATCGTCCGCGAGGGGATCGACGAGGGGGAGTTCCGCGACGTGGACCCCGAGCGCTACGCCGCCCTCTTCCGTTCGACCATCGAGGGCGCACAGTCCCACGACGTGATCCTCGGCGACGCGGCCCCGACCGACGAGGCGTTCGCCGGGGTCGAGGAGTACCTGATCGACGACCTGCTCGTCGCCGACGGGGAAGCGGCGGTCGACGAGGGAGCGGACGACGGCGGGGAGGCGTGACCGCGTGACGGAGGAACCGGACGACTCGCCGGACGTACCGGACGACTCGCCGGAGGACACGGGAGACGCCTCAACGGGCGACTCGCCGGACGTACCGGACGACTCGCCGGAGGACACGGGAGACGCCTCAACGGGCGACTCGCCGGACGTACCGGACGACTCGCCGGAGGACACGGGAGACGCCTCAACGGGCGACGCGCCGTCCGGTCCGGCCCGCGACACCGACTACGACCTGACCGAGGGGTCGCTGCTGGGGCCGCTCGTGGCGCTGTCGGCGCCGATCGTCTTCACGCAGCTGCTGCAGGTCGTCTACAACCTCGTCGACACCTTCTGGGTCGGGCGGCTCGGCGGCGACGCCGTCAGCGCCCTCTCCTTTTCCTGGCCGCCCGTGTTCGTGCTCATCTCGCTGGGCGGCGGGCTCACGCTGGCCGGGAGCGTCCTCGTCGCCCAGCACAAGGGCGCCGGCAACCTCGAACGGGTCAACGAGGTGGCGGGCCAGACGCTGGCGTTCGTCACGCTGTTCTCGCTCGCGCTGGGCGCCGCCGGCTACCTGCTGGCGCCCGCGTTCCTCCGCCTGATCGGCGCCGAGCCCGGGACCACGGTGTTCGCCTACTCGCTCGATTACATGCGGGTGATCTTCCTGGGCGTCTGGTTCATGTTCGGCTTCTTCGTCTTCCAGTCGCTGCTGCGCGGCTGGGGCGACACCCGCACGCCGATGTACCTGATGGCGGTCAGCGTCGCCGTCAACGTCGTCCTCGACCCGGTGTTCATCTTCGGGTTCGTCGACAACCCCCTGTTCGGCATGCTGGGCGCCCGCGGGCTCGAAGCGGACCTGCTCGCCGCCACCGGCTTCCGCGGCCACGGCGTCGAGGGCGCGGCGATGGCGACGATCCTCTCGCGGGCGCTCGCGACGGTGCCCGGCGTCGCGCTCCTCTTCTCGGGGCGGCTCGGCCTGTCCCTCTCGCTCGCGGACCTGCGGCTGGAGCGCGAGACCGTCCGGAAGATTATCGAGATCGGCTACCCCGCGAGCATCGAGCAGAGCTCCGGCGCGCTGTCCTACACCGCGATGACGGCCATCGTCGCCGTCATCGGCTCGACGGCGGTCGCCGCGTTCGGGATCACCGCCCGGCTGACCTCGTTCGTCTTCCTCCCCGCGGTCGGGCTGGGGATGGGCGTCGAGACGGCGGTCGGCCAGAACCTCGGCGCGCGGCGGGCCGACCGCGCCCGCAAGGCGGTCGTCCTGGCCGTCGGGATGCTCGTGGCCGTCTACGTCGTCGTCAGCGCCGCCGGGGTCTACTGGGCGCGGGACATCGTCGGCGTCTTCATCTCGGGCGACGAGGCCGGCCGGATCGTCGACATCGGCCAGACCTACATGGTGATCGTCGCGCCGACCTTCGCCTTCATGGGCACGTTCCACGTCATCAAGGGCTGTTTCAACGGCGCCGGCAACACCCGCGCTGCGATGATCATGTCGGTCACCTCGGTCTGGGGCCTGCAGGTGATCCCCGCGTGGATCCTCGTGACGAACTTCGACATGGGCACCACCGGCGCCTGGTGGGCCATCGCCATCATGCACGTCGGGAGCGCGCTCATCGTCGGCGCGTGGTTCCTCCGTGGCACCTGGACCGACAACGTCGTCGAGGAGGACGAATCGGCGGCGACCCCCGCCGACTGACCGTCTCGGGTCCGGACCGTCACCCCGCTCTACCCGCCCACCGCGCTTCCGCGACCGTCAGCCATTTATTTGATTGAGTACTCAATCAGGATCATGACCGAAGACGCCGCGGACGGCGGCGACGGACCGTCGACGGAAGCGGAGATCCGCTGGGCGGCGTTCGAGGTGCTGGTCGAGCGCGGCTTCGACGAGTTCACGACCCAGGCGGTCGCGGACGAAGCGGGGGTGAGCCAGTCGCTCGTCCACTACTACTACGACACCAAGGAGGACCTGGTGTTCTCGATGTTCACGAACGGGCTGGACCATCTCGCCGACGAGGTCCGCGAGCGCGCCGACAGCGACGACCCCCGCGAGCGGCTGCTGGAGCTGGCCCGGTACATGCTCAGGACGCCGGACGGCGAGGAGTTCGAGGAGGCCGTCGAGTTCTCGCGGATGCTCCTGGAGATCGAGGCCCAGGCGCCCTACGACGACCGGCTGCGCGAGGCCGTCGAGTACGACTCGGAGTTCCTGGAGGAGTTCGTGGCCGACGCCGTCCGCGAGGGGATCGAGACCGGCCAGTTCCGCGCGGTCGACCCCGAGCCGTTCGCCGTCACCTTCGTCGCGGCCATCCGCTCGGGTCAAAATCGCCGCGCCATCTTCGCCGACGACGAGCGCGTCGATCCGGTCCTCGACGGCGTGGAGGCACTGGTCGACGACTACCTCGGGGAGGGCGGCGCGTGAGCCGGCCGCCCCGCTTGACTGCGGCCCGGCTCTCCCCGTGTGCCGTCGGCACTCAGTACGCCGACGGCTCCCCGCGTGCCGGCGGCACCCGGCACGTCACCTTCTCCCACATCACCGGTAGCGATATGCGTCGACCGCCGGCACCGGATCGTAGCCCGCAGCAGTGCGCCGCCGCCCCCAGAGGTGACCCCCCGTGAGCGACGACCCCGAGTACGAGGCCCCGGAGCACGTCGGCAACCCGCTGGTCCACCTGGTCCGCCGGTACGCCAGCCCCTACGCCGGCCGCTACGTCGTCGCCATCTTCGGGACGGCGCTGGCGCAGATCCCCCAGCGCGTCCCGGCGCTGGTCGTCGGCGTGGCGCTGGACGCCATCCTCCTGTCGAGCGCCTCGTACTCGCTCCCGCTCGTGCCTGACGGCGTGATCCCGACGACGACGGAGGGCCAGGTCGCGTTCACCATCGGGCTGCTCGCGGCGGCGTTCGCGCTGGACGGCGCGCTGAGCTGGCTCGCCGGCCGCGTCGCCGGCACCGCCCGCCTGCGCACGCTGCACGACATCCGCGCCGACACCTTCGACGCGCTGGTCGGCCGGGAGATGGACTTCTTCGACCGCCGCCAGACCGGCGACGTGATGAGCGTCCTCAACAACGACGTGAGCAACCTGAACGGCTTCGGCGACAACGCCGTCCAGGGGCTGCGCTTCGTCACCCAGATCGCGGTCGCCTTCGCGTTCATGGCGATGCTGCACGTCCGGCTGGCGGCGCTGTTGCTCGTCCTCCCGGTCGGGCTCGCGCTGCTCGGCCGCTGGTACACCACCCGCGTCGAGCCGGTCTACGAGGCGGTCCGCGAGAGCGTCGGGCGGATCAACGCCCGCCTGGAGGACAGCATCGACGGCATCGCGACGGTCAAGAGCTTCGCCCGCGAGGACCGCGAGCGCGACGCGGTCGCATCGGCCTCCCGCGAGTACCGCGACCGCAACTGGTCGGTCATCCGCCTGCGGCTGATCTTCAACTACAGCAGCTGGTCGGTGTCGTCGTACTCGTTCGTCGCTCTCTTCGCCGTCGGCGCCTACATCAACCTCAACGGCGCGCCGCCGGTTCTGGGCCACTCGCTGACCGCCGGGACCCTCCTGACCTTCCTGCTGTACAGCAAGTCCTTCTACGGCCCGATCCGCCAGCTGATGCTCGACGTGCTCGACAGCTACGAGAACGCGCTGGCCTCCAGCAAGCGGATCGTCGCCGTCCTCGAGACCGACCGCGAGGCCAGCGAGACCGGCGACGAACTCGACGTGCGCGAGGGCCGTATCGAGTACGACGACGTGTCCTTCTCCTACGCGAGCAGCGACGAGCAGCAGCTCACGGACGTGAGCTTCACGGCCGAACCCGGGTCGCTCGTCGGCATCGTCGGCCCGACCGGCGCCGGCAAGTCGACGATCACGAAACTGCTCTTCCGCTTCTACGAGGCCGACGAGGGGACCGTCAGCGTCGACGGCCAGGACGTGACCGACGTGTCGCCCCGGAGCCTCCGCGAGCACCTCGGCTACGTCAGCCAGGACCCGTTCCTCTTCTACGGGACGATCCGACAGAACATCGGCTACGGCGTCGACGAGCCCGACGACGCGGAGATCGAGCGCGCCGCGAAGCTGGCTGGCGCCCACGAGTTCGTGACCGACCTGGACGACGGCTACGACACCCAGGTCGGCGAGCGCGGCGAGAGCCTCTCGGGCGGCCAGCGCCAGCGGGTCGCCATCGCCCGCGCCCTGCTGCGCGAACCGGCGATCCTCGTCCTCGACGAGGCGACCAGCCACGTCGACAACGAGACCGAGCGACAGATCCAGGAGAGCATCGACGCGCTGGCCGGCGAGCGGACGACGCTCGCCATCGCCCACCGGCTGTCGACGGTCCGGAACGCCGACCGGATCGTCGTCGTCGACGATGGCCGCGTCGTCGAGCAGGGCACCCACGAGGAACTCGTCGAGCGCGACGGCCTCTACGCGGACCTCTGGCGCGTGCAGGTCGGCGAGACCGACGCCGTCTCGGAGGCGTTCCTGCAGCGGGCGCGAGCCGAGGACCGGCCCTCCGAGCGTATCGAGTCGGCGGTCGACCGGGAGGTCTCGCGATGAGCGAGAGCGAGGAATCGGACCCCGGCCGCGAGCGCGGGGCCATTGCGGCGGCCGCCGATGACGTTCGCCGGCCGCTCCTGTCGCTGGTCCGGGACGGCGGCCGGGGGAACCTGCGGTGGATCGGCGCCGGCGCCGCCTCGTCGGTGGCCGCGCAGTTCCTCTCGAACCTCGACATGTTCATCGTCGGGCTGGCGTTCGACGCGATGTTCAACGACCGCGCGTACGCCCTCCCGCTCGTGCCGGCGGGGTGGATCCCCGCGGAGCCGACCGGGATGCTCGCGTTCACCGTCGCGCTGCTGGTCGGCCTGAAGCTCGTCGACATGACCTTCGGCATCTTCGCCGAGTACGCCCTGTTCCTGTTCGCCCAGCGGACGCTGCACCGCATCAGGGTGGACGCCTACGACCGCGTCCAGCGGCTGGACATGGGCTTTTTCGACACCCAGCAGACCGGCGAGGTGATGAGCGTCCTCAACAACGACGTGAACTCCCTGGAGCGGTTCCTCGAGGTCGGCCCGAACCTCGGGGTCGTCGCCGTCTCGATGTTCGCCAGCTCGGTCGTCTACATGGCGCTGCTCAACTGGCGGCTCGCGCTCATCTCGCTGGCGGCCGCGCCGCTGCTTTTGGCCGCCAACGTCTGGTTCGGCGCCCGCCACGAGGCGCGCAACGACGACGTGCGCGAGGAGACGGGGGTCCTCAACGCCCTGCTGGAGACGAACATCAGCGGCATCCAGACGGTCAAGGCGTTCGGCGGCGAGGACTACGAGACCGAACGGGTGACCGACCAGTCGGCCACCCACCGGACCGCCAACTGGCGCGCCCACATGGTCGGCGTCGGCCACCAGCCCGCGCTGCGGCTGATCGCCGGCGCTGCGTTCGTCGCCACGCTGTTCGTCGGCACGGAGTGGGCGATCGACAGCCGCTTCTGGCTGTTCCCCGGCACCATCACCGCCGGCGAACTCGTCCCGTTCATGTACTACACCCAGCAGCTCGTCATGCCCGTCCGCTTTCTCGCCTGGGTGACCGGCCTCTACAAGGGCGCGACCTCCTCCGCGAAGCGCATCCTCGGCGTCCAGCGCATCGAACCGCCCCGCGAGGAGGGCCGGACGGAACTGGACGACCCCGAGGGCCACGTCGAGTACGACGACGTGTCCTTCGCCTACCCCGGCACCGACGAGCGCGTCCTCCGCGACATCGACCTCGACGTGGAACCCGGCGAGACGGTCGGCCTCGTCGGCGAGACGGGCGCCGGCAAGTCCACCCTGCTCAAGCTCCTGCAGGCGTACTACGACCCCGACGAGGGCGCGGTCCGCGTCGACGGGACCGACGTGCGCGAGATCACCCGCGAGAGCCTCCGCACCGCGATCGGCTACGTCGCCCAGGACCCGTTCCTGTTCACCGGCACGATCCGGGAGAACATCGCCTACGCGGTCGACGACCCGAGCGACGACGAGGTCGAGGCGGCCGCCCGCGAGGCCGGCGCCCACGAGTTCATCGCGGACCTCGACGAGGGGTACGACGCCGAGGTCGGCGAGCGCGGCGTCATGCTCTCGGGCGGCCAGCGCCAGCGGATCGCCATCGCCCGCGTCCTGCTGGCGGACCCGCCGATGCTCGTCTTCGACGAGGCGACCAGCCACGTCGACAACCGGACCGAAGTCCTGATCCAGCGCTCGCTCGACGCCGTGACCGAAGACCGCACCACCTTCGTCGTCGCCCACCGCCTCTCGACGGTCCGGGACGCCGACCGCATCGTCGTCATGGACGACGGCGAGATCGTCGAACAGGGCAGCCACGACGAACTGCTCGACCTGGACGGGAAGTACGCCGACCTCTGGAAGGTCCAGGTGGGCGCCGTCGAGACGTGAGTCGTTCCGGTCGGCGAAAGTTTATAACCCGGTACGGGACCTATCTACCCACACGAGCATCACTCGCGACGACGTGCTGGGTGGGGAGCCGCGGATCGACGGCACTCGCGTCGGCGTCCGGCACGTCGCCGCCCGGGTGGTATAGCGGAAGGCCGTTCGCCGGCCCACACCGCGGACCAACTCGATCTGACGCTCGCGGAGGTCTACGACGCGCTGTCGTACTACTACGACAACATCGACGAGATCCGGTCTTTCGAGCGCTCGAACGCGGAGGCGTTCGAGCGCGTCCGCGAGACTTCGCTGAAGCCGAAAGAGCCCGTCGAGTGACCCGTCCCGAGTTTCTCCTAGTACAGTCTCCCCATCACGAATCGACGCCGAATATCTCGATCGTGTTGCCCTCGGTGTCCCGGACGTGGAAACAGCGGTAGCCGTCGACGTCGACGACCCCGTGGACGACTTCCGGGGCCAGCTCCGAGACGCGCTCGAACTCGGCGTCCACGTCCGAAACCTCGAAGTTCGGGACGCAGTTGTCGCCGAACTCGACGGACCCGCCGTCTGCGCCGGCCCGATAGAGGCCGAAGTCGACGCCGTCGAACGCGAACGTCGAGAAGCGGTCGTCGGCTTTCGTCGGTTCCGTCCCGAACAGCTCCGCGTAGAACTCCAGCGCCCGGCCCATATCCTCGACGCCCACGTAGACGGTACTCAGTTCCATCGCCGGCCCCGAATCCTGACTGCCTGTCGACATACCCGCCGCTCCGACCCGCTCGCGGATAACGGCACGCCACGGGACGGAAGTACCGTCGGGTCCGAACTCACAGCCGTCTCGCGGCGTCTCGTGACCGGATCCGGGGCTGTTCCACCCGAAACGGTACCCTTCGGTCCGGTCGTCGATCCGTTCACACTTCCACACCCACACTCACACAGTCACGCTCACCCACACACTCGCGACACCCCCGCCACTCACTCGCGGACGGCGACGAAGCGAAGCCGCCGGTAATCCGCGGTCCAGACGCCCGCATCGGCGTCGAACAGCTCCGGCCGGAGGCGGTCCTCGACGGCCGAGACGACCGCGTTCCGCTCGTCGTCGTCCAGCCCGGCGAACAGCGAGTCGCCGAACACGTCGAGCCAGTCGGTCAGCCCCTCGCGGCCGCCAGCCAGTTCGGTCGGGCGGTCGAACAGCCGCGCGAGCCGCACCTCGAACCCCGCCGCCTCCAGCACGGCGGCGTGCTCGCCGACGGTCGGGAAGTACCACGGGTGGTCGACCTCGTGGCCGCGCTCGCGAAGTTCGGCGAGCGTCGCGTCGACGACGGCCGCGACGTTGCCCGCCCCGCCCAGTTCGGCGACGAAACGGCCGCCCGGTTCCAGCAGGTCGGCCATCCGCTCGGCGACGGTGGGCTGGTCCCCGCGGGGGATCCAGTGCAGGGCGGCGTTCGAGAAGACGGCGTCGAACGACTCGTCGGGCGCGTACTCGCGGGCGTCGGCGGCTTCGAAGCGGAGGTCCGGATACGTCTCGCGGGCGCGCTCGACCATCTCCGCCGCGGCGTCGACGCCGACGGCCTCGCCCGACTCGCCGACGCGGTCGGCGATGTCGGCGGTGAGGTGGCCGGTGCCACAGCCCAGGTCGAGCACCCGCTCGCCCGGCGCCGGGTCGAGCAACTCGACGACCGAGCCGCCGTGCTCGTGGACGAAGCCGGTGTCGCGGTCGTAGGCGTCGGGGTCCCACTCGTTGGCGGGCGCGTCGTCGACCATACGCCGACGAGCGCGCGCGGCCCCCTCAACGGTTCGGTGGCGTGGGGGTCGGTCGCACGCGCCGACCCGTCAGTACGCGTCGACGAGCGCGTCGGTCGTCGCTTCCACGTCGCGGTCGGCGATGAACTCCGACATGGCGACCTTGGCGTCCATGAACACCTCCGGGGAGACCTGCATCGCGTGACCGGCCGGGAAGTGGCGGGCGCGCCGGAAGTCCTCGAACTGCTCCTGTAGCATCGGCGGGTAGGCGTCGAGCGACACGTCGCTCCGGGGCGGGATCGACCCCTTGACCCGGTTGAGCGTCTCGAGCGCGTCGGGCGAGGCCATGAACTCGAGGAAGGTGCGGGTCGCCTCGGTGAACGCCACGTCGGCGGCCGCGACGAGCAGGTCCATCCCGAGCACGTAGGCGCCGTCGGTCCCGGGGAAGTTCACCCGGCCCCAGTCGCGGCCGTACTCGAAGTCGGCCGTCTCCTCGTACATGCCGGCCATCCAGTCGCCCTGGTGGTAGAACACCGAATCGCCGTCGATGAACCGCTCGTTCGCCTCCACCATGTCGATGAACGCGGCGTCGTCGCTCGCGAGCGCGGAGAAGGCGTCGACGAGTTCGACCGCCTCGCGGACTTCCGAGCGGTGGGCCGCGGCGTCGCCGCCCGTGATGGCCTCGTAGGTCTCGGCGCCGAACTGCCCGACGACGCACATCGACCACAGCTGGAGCACCGTCGAGGGGTTTTTCATCGGCTGGGCCATCCCGATGTGGTCGTCGGTCTCGACCTGCCGCAGCACCTCCAGCAGCTCCCGCGGGTCGTCGATCCGCCGCGGGTCGACGCCGTGTTCCTCGACGAGGTCGACCCGGTAGAACAGGTTGTTCATCCGGTGGATGTCCACCGGGACGCCGACGAACTCCCCGTCGAGCTGGGCCCACTCCCGGGGTCCGTCGATGAACGACCGCTCCCAGCCGTTGTCCTCCCAGAGGTCGGTCACGGGCCGGACCGCTCCGGCGTCGTAGTACGGCCGGAGGTTGTCGCCCGGCCACTCGACGAACACCGGCGGCGGGTCCTCGCGGAGTATCCGGCTCTTGATGGCCATCCCGTGGTTGTCGTACATCCGGTCGGACACGTCGACCTCCGGGTGGCGCGACCGGAACTCCTCGAGCACCGCAGCGAGCATCTCGGCGCCGTCGCCCTCCGCCCAGAAGTGGGCGAGTTCGACCTCCTCGGCCCGCGTCCGGCCGCTCGCGCCGGCTCCCGAGTTCATTCGCGGTAACTGAGCGGTCGTCACTGATAAAAACCGGGCGCCGATTATCCGTCGTGAAAACGGGGTCGGCGCGGCCCGGGCGGCCCGGGCGGCGGCGGCGCCACGGTCCGGCGAGGCGGTCAGTCCGCCCCGGTCCCGGCGGCGGGGTGGTCCTCGAAGAGGCGTTCGAGCAGACGCTGCTGTCCCACCCGGAGGTGGCGGTTGACCGTGGGCTGGCTCACGCCGAGCATCTCGGCGACGTCCTCGCCGGTGGAGGTGCGGGGCCACTCGAAGAAGCCGGCGTAGTAGGCGGTGCGCAACACCTCCAGTTGCCGGTCGGTCAGCGCGTCGAACGCCGACCCGGCCCGGCGGTCGTCGCCGGACCGCTCGACGGTCCGCCGGCTCGTCAGCTCCACGCTGGCGTAGGTCTCGCCGAGCATCTCGACGAACGCCCGCACGTCCGTCCCGGGCGACACGTCGACGACTGCCTCGACCCCCTCGGGGTCGGCGCGGATCGACCGCGGGCTCGCCCCGTGGCGGACGAACTCGGCGGCGAGGGCGTCGCCGCCGACGGTCACCTCGAACAGCGCCTCGCTCGCCCCGCCGTCGGTGTCGGCGTCCGTCCCGTCGGGCTCCCCGTCGCCGTCCCCCGCCGCCTCGGGCTCGCCGACCAGCCGGTAGTCCCGCACCGACACCAGGTCGTCCAGCACGTCGGTGACGGCCGCGACCGACGCGCCGCTGGTGGTCACGAACAGCCCGGTCTCCGACTCGGAGTGGGCCGCCAGCCCCTCGAAGGCGACGCGGCAGCCGGCCGCCCGGGCGAGCCGGCCCAGCACGTCGTCGTCGGCGTCGAACGACAGCGAGAGCTCGACCCGCTGGTCGGTGTGCAGCGCCCGCTGGGTCTCGGCGGCGTTGATCGAGTGAGCGATGTTCTCGCCGAGTTCGGCGAACACCTCCCGTTCGAGGTCGCCGAAGTCGTCCGGCTCCGACGCGTACACCGTCAGTACCCCGTAGAAGTACTCCTCGAAGGCCAGCGGGACGCTCACGACGGAGTGGAACTCCCGGGCGAGGGCGGCCTTGCGCCAGTCCTCGCGCTTGAGGTCGTCGACGACGTTGCCGACGACCGTCGGCGTCTCCGAGACCGCGGTCCGGACGGCCGGTTCCGCCGCCGCCTCGCCGGTCGCGAGGTCGACCGCGTCGAGGTACTCGGCGCCGTCGCCCGCCCAGGCGCTGGGCTCGACGGCGTTGCCGGCGGCGTCGAGGCCGCCGATCCACGCGAAGGCCACGTCGTCGCTCTCGACGAGGCGGTCGCAGACCGCCGCCTCGATGGTCTCGCGGGACTCGGCCTGGATGAGCGACTGGTCGATCCGCCGGATGAGGTCGGTGATCCCGATCTGGCGGCGCAGGCGGGCGTTCTGCTCGGCGAGCTCGGCGTCGCGTTCCCGGAGCGTCCGCTCGCTGGCCAGCCGGTCGAACGCGGCCTCGGTCGTCGCGACGAGCGTCTCGGCCAGCTGGCGGGTCGCTCCGCCGACCGCCCGGCCCTCGGTGGCGACGACGAACACGCCGTGGTCCCCGAGGGGGACGAGCAGGCCGCCGCTGACCTCGGGGCCGAACACACCCGACTCGGCGACGGTCCCGGTGTCGTCGAACACCGTCGGCGTCCCGGTGACGTAGGTGTTCCACAGCAGCGAGTCGGCCGCGCCGGCGGGGACGGGGTCGGCGTCGCAGAGCCGCTCGAACCCCTCCGAGCAGGCCACGGCGTCGAGCCGGTTGGCGCTGTCGTCGAGCAGGTAGACGGCGACGCCGGCCACGTCCAGCACCGACCGGGCGGTCTCGACGACGAGCTCGGCGGTCTCCTCGTCGGTCTCGACGCCGAGCAGCCCCCGCGTCGCCTCGTGGAGCGACTCCAGGGCGAGCTCGCGTTCCTTCTGCTCGGTGATGTCCTGGATGGAACCGCGGACGCGGACGACCTCGCCGTCCTCGCGGACGGGCTCGCCGATGGCGCGGACCCAGCGGACCGACTCGTCGGTCCCGAGGCGCACCTCCATGTCGTAGCTCTCGCCGGCCTCGACGGCCCGCCGGAAGTACTCGCGGATCTGCTCGCGGTCGTCGGGGTGGTAGAACTCGACGGCGGTCTCGACGTCGATGTCGGTGTCGGGCGAGACGCCGTGGAGCCGGTAGAGCTCGTCGGACCAGGTCATCTCGGGCTCGTCGCCAGTCAGGTCCAGCTCCCAGCCGCCGACGGAAGCGATGCGGCCGGCCTGCTGGAGCAGGTCCCTCGTCCGTTCGAGCTCGCGCTCGCGGGCCTTGCGCTCGGTGATGTCCCGGACCACGCAGACCTGCCGCCCGTCGTCGAGGACGGTCAGCGACAGCTCCTGGGGGAACGTCGAGCCGTCGGCCCGGCGGCCGACCGCCTCGCCGCGCCAGTTGCCCTCGTCGGCGAGGACGGGGAGGACCTCCCGTTCGAGGCGCTCGATCTCCGCGTCGCCGTAGCACAGCTCCCAGGTCTCGCCGAGGAACGCCTCGGGGTCGTCGTAGCCGTAGACCGCGGCGTGGGCCCGGTTGACGAACTCGTAGCGCCCCTCCTCGTCGAGGATCGCCATCCCGTCGATGGACTGCTCCATCGCCGCCGACCGCGCGGCGAGCTCGCGCTCGCGTTCCTTGCGCTCGGTGATGTCCTCGATGTAGCCGACGACCTCCTCGATCTCGCCCTCGTCGTCGCGGACCGGCGCCGTCGACAGCGAGATGTCGATGCGCTCGCCGTCCTTCCGGACGCGCTCGCGCTCGACGCCCGTGACCGACTCCCCGGCGAGGACGCGCTGGCGGACCTCGTCGTCGCCCTCGCGGTCGGCGGGCACCGCCGGGTAGGGCTCGCCCAGCACCTCCGACTCCGACCACCCGAAGATCTCCTCCATCGCGTCGTTCCACAGCGTGACCCGCCCCTCGGGGTCGGTCGCGACCACGCCGACCGGGGAGGTCTCGATGAACTTCTGCATCCGCTCTTTGGTCGCGCGCAGCTCGCGCTCCCGTTCCTTCCGCTCGGTGATGTCCCGTCCGATCCCGACGACCACCGGGTCGCCGTCGGGGTCCTCCAGCCGCGAGGCGACGAACTCGAAGGGGATCCGGTCGCCGTCGGCGGTCAGGTAGGGCGCCTCGACGCGCGTGTCGCCCGTCCGCAGCGCGGTCTCGATCGCCTCCGCGATCTGCGGCCGGTCGTCCTCGGCGAAGAAGTCCGTCGCGTGCATGTCGTCTATCTCGTCGTCGTCGTAGCCGGTCACCGCCCGCAGCGACTGGTTCCACCGCTGGAGGTCCCCCTCGGCGTCGAGCACGTAGAACACGTCGTCGATGGCGTCGAGGATCTCCTCGGTGTACTCGCGGTACTCCTGGAGCCGCCGCTCGCGCTCGCGCAGTTGCTCCTCCGCGGCCTTGCGGTCGGTGATGTCGCGGCTGATCCCCATCACCCCGGCGACCTCGCCGTCCTCGTCCCGGTAGGGGTACTTGTAGTCGAGGAAGACCCGCTCGTCGCCGTCGACCGGGCGGGTCACCTCGCGGGAGACCGGCTCGCCCGTCTCGACGACCTGCCGGTCGTCGCCCCGGATGTCGTCGACGGTCGCCTCGTCGAACAGCTCCCCGTCGGTGCTACCGGTGATCGCCGCCGGCGACGCCCCGAAGTACGACGCCAACGCCTCGTTGACGAACTGGTAGCGGCCCTCGCGGTCCTTGATGTAGATGGGGTCTTCGGTGTTCTCGACGATGGCCTCCAGCTGCCGCTCGCGGGCCTTGCGCTCGGAGATGTCGCGGGCGATCCCGGCGATGATCCGCTCGCCGTCGGGGTTCTCCAGCGGCGAGGCGACGATCTCGAACGGGATCGTCTCGCCGTCGCTCGTCTCGAAGCGCGCCTCCAGCGGGACGCCCGCCAGCTCCTCGATGTTCGCGACCCCGTTGCGGACCGCCTCGCGGTCGGCCTCGACGACGAAATCGGTCGCGTGCATCCCGGCGATCTCGTCGTCGTCGTAGCCGGTCACCTCGGCGAGCGTCTCGTTCCACCGCAGCAGGTCGCCGTCGTCGTCCAGCACGTAGAACACGTCGTCGATGGCGTCGAGGATGTCGTCGGTGAACTCCCGGTACTGGGCGAGCTCGCGCTCGCGTTCCTTGCGCTCGGTGATCTTCTGGGAGACGCCGAACAGCCCCCGGACCTCCCCGTCGGGCCCCCGCCATGGGACCTTCGTCGTGAGATTCCACTCGTCGATGTCGGCGCCGTACTCCTCCTTGCCGACGATGGCCTCCCCCGTCTCGACCACCCGGAGGTCGTCCTCGTGGGCCTCCTCGGCCAGCTCCCCCTCGAAGACCTCGGGGTCGGTCTTCCCGAGGAACCGCTCGGCGTCCCAGTCGTAGGTCTCCTCGACGTAGGCGTTGCTGACCCGCTCGTAGCGACCCTCGCGGTCCTTGACGTAGAGGTGGATCGGCACCTGCTCGAAGATCGAGTCCAGCAGCGACTTCTCGCGGGCGAGCTCGGCCTCCCGCTCGACGCGGTCGGTCACGTCCTCCTGGAAGCCGACGTAGTGAGTCACCTCCCCGTCGTCGTCCTCGACGGGCGCCAGCCGGACCCGGTTCCAGAACTCGGTGCCGTCGGCCCGATAGTTGCGCAGCTCGACGGTCGCCTCCTCCTCCGCCTCGATGGCCCGCCGCAGCTCCGCGACGCGCTCCTCGTCGGTGTCCTCGCCCTGGAGGAACCGAAAGTTGCGCCCGAGCGCCTCAGACGCCTCGTAGCCCGTCACCTCCTCGAAGCGCTCGTTGACGGCGACCAGCGGGTTGTCCGGCTCCGTCGCGTCGGCGACCGCGACCCCGACCGGCGCCGACTCGATGACCCGCTCCTGCAGGCGCCGCTCGCGTTCGCACTCCCGGAGGTCGTCGACCAGCCCCTCGACGGCCGCCGCCAGCTCGCCCAGCCCGTCCTCGCGGTCGGTGTCGAAGCTCACGTCCTCGCCGTCGCGCGCCCGCTCGATATCGTCGACCAGGTCGGCGACCCCGTCGTCGCCGTCGCTCGACGCCGCCAGCCCGAGCAGTCCCGCCCCCACGAGCCCCCCGAACGGGCCGAGCGACTGCGCCGACGGGAGCCCCTCGACGGCGAGGCAGGCGACGAGCGCGGCGAGCGTCGCCGCGACGAGCGCGGCGAGCGCGCGGCCGCGGGCGCCGGGCGGCCC